>JAEEVB010000233.1 GCA_016287065.1 Muribaculaceae bacterium | reverse complement strand
CAGCCTTGAGAACGCGCTTCACCTCACGCATCACTTCGGGATTTAAACGAGTGACACGGTCGAGCGGTTGTGATGTGAGCACACAGTCGATACTAGCATCTTCGATCTGACCCAGAACATCCAGCACTTCACCCTGAACAAACTTGGGGAACGGATTGTCGCCCAACTCGGCAACAAGTCCGTGTTCAACCTTGGTTTCGGGCTGTGCTTCAGCTTTAGGCTGCTCTTCTCGATGCACATCCTCGGCCAACGGTTCTCCGCCAAGTTCTTCTCGCAAGTAGCTCAGTGCCAGTCCCGACAGACGGTCGTTGCCAATAGCGTTCATCGCACTGAAGGCCAGCCACAGTGCTACCAACTCATCGGGATCTGAGCCGAACAGACGAGCAAGCTTCACCACCTGGTCACGCTTAGGACGGCGCTCACCATGCTCATAACGGCTATACATCGGGATATCTACACCCACGGCTTGCGCTACCTGGCGCTGCTTCATCCCACTCTGGGTTCTCAACTGTCGTAATCGTTCCGGAAATAGCATAGCATTGTTTCTTTTGACTATAATTGACAAAAATACTCCAATCCTACTAATATTCAAAGTTTTTATTCAAAAAATTCTCTTTAACACACAATTTTTTCGCAATTTATCGATAAATCATTGTCATTTAAGATTTTTTTTGTAACTTTGCACCGCTTTTCGCAACCTCTGACAGGAAGAAGTGTGGCCTGTGAATGTTGCAAGAGTCTTATAGTACTATATAATAACATTTTAAAATGGATTTAATTAAGATTGCGGAGCAAGCATTTGCTACCAAGAAAGAACTTCCTGAATTTTTCCCCGGCGATACCATCACCGTAGCTTATCGCATTAAGGAAGGTAACAAAGAGCGTATTCAGCAATACCGCGGCGTGGTCATCAAGATCAGCGGCGAGGGTGACAAGAAGCGCTTCACCGTTCGCAAAATCAGCGACAACATTGGCGTGGAACGTATCTTCCCCATCGAATCGCCCTTCATCGACAACATCGTCATCAACAAGCACGGTAGAGTGCGTCGCGCTAAACTTTATTATCTGCGCAAACTCACCGGCAAGAAGGCTCGCATCAAAGAGCGCCGCATCATCAAGAAGGAAGCCTAACGCCACTCTTGCTGATGGAAAATATGAAAGAACCGCTTCATTTTTTGAGGTGGTTCTTTTTTTATCCCGTTTTTTTCATTATTTTTGTGTCCGTGATAACAGAGAATGCCGAAACGCTTGAAAGGGAGTAGGCACCTATATATATTAATGTATCTCTATTATATGGCAGAAGTAAAAAAAGAAGGACTGCTGGACCAGGCTACCAGCTTCATCAAAGACCAGGCCGGCGACTTCCTGAGCGGTGACACCACCGAACTCAAGAAACAGGCCACCGAAATCGGCAAGAAGATTATGCCCGACTCACTCGATGACAAAGTTGATGATGTTGTAAACACTGCCGTCGACTTCCTCAAGGACACCTTCGGCAAGAAGTAATCAGCCACATCCTTGCTGGGCACATTTCCCTGTCAAGCACAAAAAAACTCTGAAGATGCTTTCAGAGTTTTTTTGTTATCTTTTATCACAGCCCAATTCAGGGTTCTCAGTAACTTCTATTTTGAGTGGTGATGATGGCGATGATACTTGTGATTGTAGTAATAGTCACGTAACTTGTGCATAAACCAGATGCGAAGCACAACAAATCCAGCCAAAGCACCCACAACATCGGCAACCCAATCGAGCGGGTCATAGCCTCGGCCGTTATCCATAAGCAGCTGAGCCACCTCCATCGCGCCGCCAAGGATAATGGCACACGATGCTACAGCCAACTCCTGATTGAAACGGGTCTTGTGAGGGAAACGGAACTTCGCAAAGTCCAGAATGTAAACAACGGCACACACAAAGTACATCAGCACATGCGCAACCTTGTCAGAGCCTGGGAACAAATGCACCCTGTGCAAATTAAACGGATTGCTGTCGAGCGATAAATACACGATAATCGCTGTAACAACAAGTGACATCAAACCCTTGGGAATTGACAACACACTTTTTTCCAGTATGTGTTTATGATGTGAACTCAACTATGATGGTCTTAGTATTAATTCACGGCAAAATTAATGTTTTTTTCGATAACCACACAACACAATTAATGGTATTTTTTGCGTTTTTTCCTTTTTTCCATTGAACAACCTTTGTTTTTCATTATTTTTGCATAGATTTCAGCAATGCGATGAGTGAGACTATAAAAAAGATTGCCCAATTTTTCAGCATGACCCGTCGTGAGCGCATCGGCACGCTTGTCGTGGCCGTCGTGCTCGCAATAGCCGTCATAGCACTCGTCGCCGCCAAGCATTGTGCACGCAGTGGTTCATTACCTCCCGGCACAACGGAGCAGGTCAAGCTATTCAAGCAACAGGTTGAAGCTATCGACTCCGTTTCAACCCATCACCAGCACCACAAGAAACCGTCCAATAAGACAAAAGACAAACAAAAAAGCAAAGAGCATAAAAGCAAAGCAAATCGACAGGACAAATCCAGCAACAAGTCGTCAAAACGGCTCGACGAAGTACCCTCATTCTAAATATCCACCACTATGAAACAAACAGAACGAATTCAGGAAATGGAACAGCATCTCGACAAGGCTCAAGCCGCCATCAAATCGCTTGAGCTGGCTATTGAGCAGTATGTCAATGCACAAGAGTCAATCGAAAAACTCAAAACCTACCTGAGCAGCAAGGAGTGGAAAAAAGACTTTCGCGACAGCGAGGCTGGCAAATTGCCCGACGGCCTGAAGTGCGGCGTGCTCAGCGAAGACGGCATCTGGAACATGCTCGACGATGTCAACACCCTCAAAATGGAGATGAACCAGCTCTCGTCCGACGCCACAAAAGACGAATAACCTCATCCTTACACCTTATTCACACTCGTAATCAAGAATCATGGACATAGAATGGGAAGATGGATTCAAGATCAATGTCAGCAGCGATAACCATGCCGTTACCATCTCGGCCAACGAAGAAGGACTGCTGTCACTCGCCAAGCATTTTATGGCCCTAGCCAATGAAATGCCTGGAACACATATCCACTACGATGAGCACAACGCGCTCGAAGACAATTCCACACCGCTAATCATTGAAAAGATTGATTAAATCAACAACAACGGGCGAGCCACCAGCACGGTAGCTCGCCCGATTATTTAGCATTGAATCATTTTACTGACGTCCTGTAACGATCACATCACGATAGGTGCGGCCAATGAGGCCCTGCAGCACCTTGCCAGGACCAAGTTCCTCGGCCTCGGTCATGCCGTCGGCAACCATTGCAGCCATGATATGGCTCCAACGCACGGGAGCGGTGAGCTGCTTGATGAGGTTCTCCTTGATTTCGGCAGGATCGGTGTGAGGTTTGGCATCCACATCCTGGTAAATGGGGCACACGGGCTCAGAGAAATCAGCTTCCTCAATAGCCTTGGCAAGCTCGGCACGGGCAGGCTCCATGAGGGGCGAGTGGAAAGCGCCACCCACCTTCAGGGGCAGAGCACGCTTAGCACCGGCTTCCTTGAACATGGCACAAGCCTTTTCGATCGATTCAACTTCGCCCGAGATCACCACCTGACCGGGGCTGTTATAGTTAGCGGGCACGCAAATGCCTTCGACCTTGGCGCAAATCTCTTCAACCTTCTCGTCGTCCATGCCAATGATAGCAGCCATTGTCGAGGGTTTCGCCTCGCAAGCCTTCTGCATGGCAAGTGCACGAGCCTCTACCAGTTTCAGACCCTGTTCAAAGGGCAGCACGCCAGCGGCAACCAATGCCGAGAACTCGCCCAGCGAGTGACCGGCAACCATGTCGGGCTTGAATTCTTCGCCCAGCGTCTTGGCGAGTATCACCGAGTGCAGAAACACTGCGGGTTGTGTAACTTTAGTTTGCTTCAGGTCATCTTCAGTTCCCTCAAACATCAAGTCGGTGATGCGGAAACCGAGCACTTCATTAGCTT
>JAEEVB010000232.1 GCA_016287065.1 Muribaculaceae bacterium | reverse complement strand
TACGATGTGGAGACTATGGTGGTAAACGCCTTGCAGAAGGACAGCATCGAGGCCTTCGCACTGAAAGCTGCCGAGCTGGGACCGGTGATGTACTTCATCGACACGGCAGGTGCATCGCCCAATCAGGCCACTCCTGAACACATCGTCGACCTCGACATGGTGGGCACGGGTTATGCCGTTGATGCGTTCGGCAAGGTGATGGCAGCAGGAGGCGCCGGACTCATCATCAGCAGTCAAGCAGCCTACATGTACCCCATCCCTAACGATATTGAGCTGCAACTGGTGAACACGCCGACAGAAGGGCTGAAAGATGTCAAGTTCGTTCAAGAGGTAGCGATGAAAGACTCAGGCTTAGCCTATATGATTGCCAAGCGCATGAACCATCTGCAAGCCCAACGAGCCGCAGCCACCAGCTGGCGCGCGCGTCGTGCCCGCATCAACACCATCTCGCCGGGTGTCATAGTCACTCCGTTGGCTTATGATGAGTTCCGTGCCAGTGGTGAGGGGTATCAGGCCATGATTGATGCCTCGGCTGCACAGCGTACGGGAACGAGCGATGAGATTGCCGAGGCAGCAGCTTTTCTGCTTGGAGAGCATGCCAAGTTTATTACTGGGACAGACCTGCTCATCGATGGCGGCGTTATCGCTTCTATCCGTACAGGAGAATTCAAACTTTGGAGAGAAGAATAATCACTAAACTTAAATAAAAATGAAAATCAAGAATATCATCATGGCTGCTATGGGACTGCTCGTAACCATGTCGTGCAGTGGCGGCCCAAAACAAGAGACAAATATGGAACAGAAAGGCAAAGCATTGGTAGTGTTCTTCTCGCATGCGGGAGACAACTACGCAGTAGGTAACATCGAGGTGGGCAACACGAAAATAGTGGCCGACTACATCAGCGAAATCACTGGTGCCGACCAGTTCGAGATTGTCACACACAAATACGACGGCATGGCCTACAATCCGCTCATCAAGTTGGCACAGGAAGAAGCTAACAAGGGCGAGCTGCCCGAGTATGAGGGCGATGTGGACATGAGCGGCTACGACACCGTGTTCATTGGTGGCCCCGTGTGGTGGGGCACCTATCCTCAGGTGATGTTCACCTTCTTCAAGAAGCATGAAAACGACCTTGCCGGTAAAACCGTGATTCCCTTCACCACCCACGAAGGTAGCGGCCTGGCCAATTGCGTGGAAGATGTGAAAGACGCTTTCCCGGGTGCTAGAGTTACCAAGGGCTTCAGCATCTATGGCCACGAGGTGCGCACCGAGCGTGTCAAGGTGGAGAAATGGCTCAAAGGCTTAGGCTTTTAATTGACAAACCCTAATCATTCATCAGAATTAAGAATTAAGAATCAAAACAAATAAACAAAACCTTTTAAAAATACACTATTATGCAGAACTTTGATTATATGACCCCTACCCGCCTGATTTTTGGCGAAAATGTAATTGAGAAATTGCCCGAAGTGATGGCAGCTATCGGCAAGAATGTGTTGCTCACCTACGGTGGCGGCAGCATCAAGAAAATCGGCCTTTATGACCGCGTGATGGAATTGCTGAAAGATTTCAATATCACTGAACTTCCAGGCATTCAGCCTAACCCGAAATACGACCCCAGCGTGCTCGAAGGTGTGCGCCTGTGCAAGGAGAAAAACATCGATGTGATTCTGGCAGTGGGTGGCGGCAGCGTGCTCGACTGCTCCAAGGCCATTGCCGCCGGTGCCAAGTATGACGGCGATCCCTGGGACCTGATTTCCTATAAGGTGAAAGCACAGGCAGCGTTGCCCATCGTCGACATCCTCACACTGGCTGCAACAGGCAGCGAATATGATTGCGGTGGCGTGATTTCGCGTACCGAGACCAACGACAAGATTGGTTACCTGGATCCGCTGCTGTTCCCCGTGTGCTCGTTCCTTGACCCACGCTACACATTCACAGTGTCGAAGAAGCAGACCGCAGCCGGCTGCGCCGATGCCATGAACCACATCATGGAGCAATACTTCTGCGAAGATGCCACGCTGCTCAACGACGGCTTCTGCGAAGCTGGACTCAAGAGCCTCATGGTGAACGCCAAGAAATGCCTCGAGAATCCCGAGGACTACACTGCCCGTGCCGAGATGATGTTTGCCTGCACTCTGGGTTGCAACGGAATCTATGCACTTGGTAACAGCCGTTCGGGCTGGCCCTGCCACGGCATTGAGCACGCTTTGAGTGCCTACTACGACATCACGCACGGCGAAGGTCTGGCCATCATCACACCACGCTGGATGCGTCACATCCTTTCTGAGCGCACCATCGACCGCTTTGTGAAATACGGCATCAATGTGTTTGGCATCGACCCGTCGCTGCCCAAGCAGGAGATTGCCGAGAAGGCTATCGACGCAACCTATGCCTTCTTCGAGAGCATCAACATTCCCATGCACCTGCGCGAAGTGGGCATCGGTGAGGAACGCATCGACGAGATGGCTCACCACATTGCCGTGAACGAGGGTCTGGAGAATGCCTATGCACCTCTCACCGAACAGGACATCAAGGAGATTCTTGTCGCATCGTTATAATAGTGTCTCATCATGGAATATATCACTTTATCTAACGGCGTTGAGATGCCGACATTGGGCTACGGCGTGTTTCTGGTGAGCCCCGAAGAATGCGAGCGTTGTGTGAGCGACGCATTGAATGTGGGCTACAGACTGATTGACACGGCACAGGCCTATCAGAACGAGGAAGGCGTGGGCAATGCTTGGCGCAAGAGCGGCGTGAAACGCGAAGATCTTTTCTTGGTTACAAAAGTGTGGATTTCCAACGCTGGCGAAGAGAAGGCAGCAAAGAGCATCGATGAAAGCCTGCGCAAATTGCAGACCGAGTACATCGACCTGCTGCTCATCCATCAAGCCTACGGTGATGTGTTCGGCTCGTGGCGCGCCATGGAGAAAGCCTATCGCGACGGCAAGGTGCGCGCCATTGGCGTGAGCAACTTCCAGGCTGGTCGTTTCTTCGATTTCGCCCACTATGTGGAGGTAAAGCCCATGGTGAACCAGTTGCAGTGCAATGCGCTCATCCAGCAGACGGGTATCGAACCGGTTCATGCCGAGTTCGGCACCAAGATGATGGCTTGGGGGCCGCTTGGCGGTCAGGGCGTGGATGGCATCGTGAAGAGCGAAACGCTTGCCGCAATGGGTGCGAAGTATGGCAAGAGTGCAGCGCAGGTAGCTTTGCGTTGGCTCACCCAGCGAGGCATTGTGGCCATCCCCAAATCGACCCACAAGGAGCGCATGACCCAGAATTTCGACATTTTCGACTTGAAGTTGAACGATGATGAGATGGCTCAGATTGCCGCACTCAATCAGCACGACACAGGCACCATTAACTTTGGCGACCCGCAATTTGTGAAGTATCTTATCGAGAATTACGGATAAGCATCAACTCATTAATAAATAAATGGAAGCATTCGTTGTAGACCCCCGAAAGACCACGCCCGAAGAGATGGAGCGCGGCATGAAAGATGTGAAACTCGTGTTTCAAATCAACCACACCATGCCCTATACCGAGGAGTATAACAACCTGGTTAAAGAACTCTTTGGCGACAACCTGGGCGAAGGTGCCATGGTGATGCCTCCGCTCAAGGGCGTGTGCTTCGACAGGGTAAAGATTGGCAAAAATGTGATGATTATGCCCGACTGTCTGATGATGTCGCGAGGCGGCATCACCATTGACGACGATGCCATGATAGCCGCCAATGTGCAACTCATCAGCAACAACCATGACTTGAACGACCGGGTGTTGCTCATCTGCAAACCCGTGCACATAGGGCGCAAGGCATGGATTGGCGCAGGTGCCACCATTCTGCCCGGTGTTACCGTTGGCGAGAATGCCGTTGTTGCTGCTGGTGCTGTGGTGACTAAAGATGTTGCCCCCAACACCATAGTGGGCGGCAATCCTGCAAAGTTTATCAAAAATGTCTAAACACACATCATGAACCGCCATTTGCCGGGAGAACTGACATATCCC
>JAEEVB010000011.1 GCA_016287065.1 Muribaculaceae bacterium | reverse complement strand
TGATAGTGTCTTTTTTATCATAATGTTAACTTTAAATGTTTTTCAGTTTAGAATGAGATGCAAAGCGCTGCTCCCAGCACCCACTGATGCAAGTTCTTGGTGGTACTTGATTTGTAGGGTTTGTTCATGTCCCAGCCATTTGACAACATTGCATCGACTGCTTCGGGGGCGAGCCCTTTAAACAGTCCCAGGGGATGATAGGTGGCAGTGAAAGTCTTGCGCGAGTAATCGTAGTCGCAGAAGACTCGCCATGAGAAATTGTTCTTATAGGCATAGGTGAGCGAGATGCCAGTGCCGAACTTCATGGAGTTGGAGGCCGAGACACCAATGTAATCCCAGGTGTAATCGGCGATTTCTCCCGTTGCTTTAAATGGGGAAATGGCGTCATTCTCCAGAGCTTCTTCGTTAAATGTAAGCTGCTCGCCCGTGTAGGTGGCATTGATGTCGATGTCGTCCATCACGCTGCGGCCCACGAGCAATTTTGAGCCAATGGCAAAGCGCGACGATAGCGGCAGACTGAAATAGACACCGGCATCGGCAGCAAACTCGGTGATATGGTCGCTCTCGATAGTGAGCGAGATATGTTGGAACGAGTTGTTAAGAATCGGGTCTTTGAAGAAATCTTGTATGTCCTCTTCTTCGCTCAAGGCAAAATTGCTCCAACCGTTGATGGGGGTTGCTTTCACGCGTAGACGGCCACCCACGCCAATGTAGGGGTTGAAGAAATATGCACCTTCGGCACTCACCACTGTGGCCGAGCGGAACTTGAGATGCAACGGTTCCTCCGTTGAGGTGCTTTCTCCCTCCGTTATTTCATCGGGGATATCGAATTCAAAAGGCGGGAGCTCGAGATTCTTGTTACCCAGTCCCACGCCCATCGAGATGGCGAAAAATGAGGGATTGGCACGCAGGTCGGGGTGATGGGCCAGGTCGCCACGCTGGAGTCCACGCTGCTTGAACAGCAGGTCCATCAATCCGTAGCCTAGTTCTACCGACAAGATGCCGATGCCGGCTCCCGAGAGCACGTCGGAGATCCAGTGGCGGTTGTTGAGCACACGCATCACTCCCGTGGCCGTGGCGAGGGAGTATGCGCCCACCGATATCCACGGCGAGCGTGTCATGCCATATTCCTTGTGCAATATTGTTGCAGCTAAGAAGGCGGTTGCTGTGTGTCCGGAGGGCCATGCATTGCGAGTGGTGCCGTCGGGCCGCATTTCACTAGCAGTGTACTTGATGCCATTGACCAAACCAGCCATGATTGCACTTGAGGCTGCGGCGGAGGCCCAAAAACGTGGCCAGTCGCTACGACTTTCGACACCGCCAATTTTCAAGCCGATTGTTAAAGCCAACGGCAAGTACTGGGTGTAGTTGTCAATCTCGCTGTGAAAATTATACTTGATGAGCCTGATTTTGGTGTTGGGATTGTTGTAGTCCTGACGGAAAGCGGTTTTCTCGCTCTTGGCAATCATGCCGGCAAAAAACAGGGGAATGCCCACCCAAGTCTGGTCGTCAAGGAACTTGTAAGGCTTGACGGCAGGGTTGGTGCGGCTCTTGAAGAAGTTGAAGTCAGGAGCCTTGGGTGGTACGTAGGTATCAAGACTATTTGTGTCAGATGAGAGAGTGTTGCCGTCGGGAACAAGAGCGACAGAAGGTGATTGGGTCACAATGCTTGTCGTTTCGCCCATTTCGCCTGTTGTTGCCCCGTCTTCGAGAGATGCGAGGCTGTCGACCGTAACAGTGCTCGTCAGTAGAGTGGGTGTAATGTCATCGGCATGCATGACTGTAGCCATAGAGAAGATGGCTATGAGTGTTGCAAACAACAAAAACAACTTTTTCATATTGTTTTATGGTTGGAGGTTTTTGGGGAAAATTACTAAAAAACATACAAATTTACAGCAAAATGATAGCAAAACAAAATGAAATTGAATTTTTTTTATTTGGATAATATGGGGGGCACGTGGAGGTGTGCTTTTTATTAATTCGGTGTCCTTTTTAGGTCGTTGTTTTTCAGGTATGTGAATATATGATTCTTGATCTTCTGTTATTTTGTACTGCAACTTGTTCAAGTGTTGGCTTGGATACCTTCATGGCGGTTTGTTTGTTGGTGATGTGGCATGATAATAACAATGCCACTACAATGCAATATATTGCTTCCTGTTGATGTGATGGCTGATATGATAGCTTAGGTGCAGGATGAACTGAAAGGAGTTAAAACATCGATAGGCTTTCTTGTCTGTGATATTAATCCATAAGGTGTGCCAGTGGAAACTATCATAACTGGCTTACAACAAACAGAGCGGGCATGCCCTTATAATCATGCCCGCAGTTGATGCAATACCGTATATCGTGACTCTTGAACCAATTGGTAAATGGTATGAGTCGCTATTACTTGAAGCTTTGATATGTATGTTTAAAGCTAACTGTTGTTCCTGCCGTTAATGACTTGAAACATTAAAATTAATCATCAATACCAACAAATTGTCCATTAGAGTTAAACTTTAACTCAAGGCCATTAGCGAGGTCAATATCATACCCATAACCTTTATTGCTGATTTTGGTGATGGGCGTGGATTGATAGTTAGCCTGCACATAACTTGCAATGGCCGATGGTACCAGTGCCACCGGCACGGCTTTCACGTGGCAATCTAAGGATTCCCATTGGTTGTTACGGTCGAAATCGATTTCAGTACCATCGTTGAGCATGACATCATATTCCATGCCTCCATACTTAGGGTCGGTTTCGACGCCCACTATTGTAGCATCAGGGAAATGCTTGTTGAGGAATGCTGTCACGGCTTCGGGGAGAGCTTGAGGCTGTGCAACTGGGGCGGCCTGGGTCGGTGTCGCGCTGGCTTGGGTAGATGCCTGCTGCGCAGGAGCCTGCTGTTGAGCGTTGGGCATAGCGTTTTGCTGTTGTGAACCTCCGTTACAAGCCATCAGGCCTGTGGCACATAAAGCAATACTGATGAGATTGAATATTTTCATAGTAGTTTTTATCTTAAAAAGAGGGCAAAAGAATGATGTCTTGCCCTCTTCTTTGATTAGTTGGTGATGAATTAGATTAGTCGTCGATGTCAATTACCTGGAAAGAGCGGTTGTACTCAATTTCCAGACCATTGTTGAGTTTCACTTCATAGCCGCGACGATTACGGTCGAGGTCGATGATAGTGGTGCCGGGGAAGGTAGCGCGGATGTGAGCTTTGATTTGCTCAGGAATGAGGGCGGTAGGCACTTGCGACGATCTGCAGTCAAACTCTTTCCAGTTACCTTGCTTGTCAAATTCTACCTTCTCGCCACTGTCATACATAATGGTATAATCGTCCCAGTCCATGGTGACAATCAGGGGAACCTTGTTGCCGAAGTGCTGCTTGAGAAGTGCTTGTGCTGCGGCAGGAAGCTGGTTGAAGTTGATCACCTGATCGTGATCGGCTTTTGCGCTGAAGCCAAGCGTCAGCACAGCCACTAAAAGAACTAAATACTTTTTCATTTTTCTAATTGTTTTATTGTTAAAGAATTAATTGATTTGAATATTAGTCGTCCATCTCCATTAGTGCGCCTTGTTCGTTGAACTTGAGCTCAAGATCGTTGGCTAAGTCAACATCATAACCATGTCGCTCCTTGTCGATCTTGGTGATGGCAATGGCTGGGAAATTAGTGTTAATATAGGTGGTAATGGGTGCGGGCACAAGTGCAGTGGGCACAGCTGCCATCTTTGATTCGACCTTATCCCACACGTTATCAGTGTCAAAACTGATTTGAGTCCCATCGGCAAGTGTCACGTCATATTTGTAGGAGAACCATTCCCAATCTTTGTCGGCATAAGATATGGTTTGGGTCGGGAAATGTTGTTTTACAAACGCTTGAATTTCCTGTGGGAGTTCGGTGGGCGGGACAGGCTTGTCGCTACATGCGGTTACAAGGAGTGCTAGAGGTATAAACAGTATTTTTTTCATAACATATTTATTAGGATTGCAAAAATAATACTTATTTGAGTATAGGTGTGTTTAATTATGTTTTTTTAGATGAATTCCATAAAAAATAACAATGTTGTTGTATAAAATAACAATGTTGTTGTAAAGTATATTCTCTTTGGCGCGTTTTAGTCAGTAAGGGCTTCAAGATAAAAGGAAACAGGACGGAACCCGTCGTTGCAGCTAATCATGGCGCTCATGGGATTCTGCATCCATCCGTCATAAAAATTGCCTTCGCCTCGGGCAAGCGCCTCGACAAAAGGCCGCATCGACTCCCATGCCGACGGGCAGAGTCCTGAAGGACATTTGCCATCAGTCGATATCCATTGTTGTCCTACAGCAACGTCGCATGTATGTTCAATGGGGTTTTCGTACTGTGCCATGAGGTCGTGATAGACCATTTGCCGCATGGCTGTGATTCTTACCTTGTTCATGAAGCTGTCATTCATGTGAAGTTACGGGAGTCACGCTATAGCCTTGCTGTTGCAGCAGTGTAATGACACCTTGCGGTCCTGGCAGGTGACCACATCCTACCGACACGAGTATGCTTCTTTGCTTCATGGCTTCGACGATGGTGGGAATCCAGTTGCGGTTGCGGCTGAACACCAATCGCTCAAGATCTTGAGCATCGGAGCCACCTAATTCTTTGTCGCTCATGATTTCTAGAATCCGGCTGATGTTTTGGCTCTTGTAGTCGTTAACCAGTTCCTGGGCCATTGTTTCCATTTTATCGTCGGCCTTGCACATCTCGAGTAAGTCACTTGCTTGCTTGTTGAGCGGAGCATTAAAGAGCAGGTTGGTCTGGAATTCGACGGTCTCAAGGCTATTGGCTTTTTTGCCTTTATCGGTGCAACGCTTCTCTACAGCCTTGTCAATGAGGTTCATCGGGTTGAAATCGGGAATGGATGTAGTGGCTTGTATTACCTGCAATTGCATCATGATGGCAGCAGGTTTCATGGGATAAAACTTGTCGAGGCCAATGCCAAAGATACCGAAATACTTCTTGACAACATTGTCGATGATCTTGAGCCCCTCAGGTGAATAGAGTTTGTCGAGAGTGCTGTCGGTAGGCGCCATCATGGCCATCTGCATCATCTGCAGGGCTTCAGAGTTGGTCATGGCATCATTCTGAATTTCGACAAAAACCTCGTCGATGTTGTTGATGACCTCGTTTAACGACGGAATGCTATCAATGAAATCACCTGAAATGAAGTGATGGGTTCCGAAGAGGTATGAGGGCTGCTGTAAATCGTTACCCGATACTTTCCACAGGAGTTGCGCGTTTAAAGAGAGCGCAGCTGTTAATATAAAAACAATTGTGACAAATTTTTTCATAATAAATAAATGATTGAATAGACGATGCAAAAATAATGGAAAATAATCAGAAATAGGCCCCTTATTACAAAAAAACGTAGAAAAAGATGTGTGGATTGACAAGAAAAGTGTAATTTAGCAGAGAAAACAATGAAACATTAATATTCATATTTAAAATATAGACATTATGACAATAGCATTAATTCTGTTGGCTGTGGTCGTGCTGGTGGCACTGGCTATTGGTTTGTATATCGTGAATACACAGCGTTCGCTGGTAAAACTCGATGAAAATTGCAAAAATGCTCTGGGACAGATTCAGGTTCAGCTCAATTCGCGCTGGGACGCATTGCTGGCACTTGCCAAGACTGCTAGCCAGTATGCTCAGCACGAGAGCGAGACGCTCATCAAGGTGATTCAACAACGCCGTGGTGAGGATGTGAATAGTGCCGAAGCGGTCAATCGTCAGCAAGGCGAGCTCAATCAGGTGTTGGGCCGTCTGATTGCCATTGGTGAGGCATATCCTGACTTGAAGGCCAACGAGATGTTTGCCAAAACGATGGACAGCGTGAACTCCTATGAAGAGAATGTGCGTATGAGCCGCATGGTGTACAACGATACTGCCACGAAACTGAATCGTGCTGTGCGCCAGTGGCCGTCATCGTTTGTTGCCAGCATGCTTCACTTCACTGAGCGTGAGTATCTGAAGGTAGATCACGAGCAGAAGTCGCAGATGCCTGACCTCTTTGGCGATAATTAATATAATGATGAGACGCTTTTTGTTAATATTACTGCCCCTGCTAGCATTGGTGGTGGCTCCATTTCCTTGCAACGCATCCATGCCAGTGACTGGCGGTGATGCTTCAGAAGAGGTTTCGTTCAGTATGAAAGAACTGAACAGCCCTATGATGCAGACGAGCGACCCCCAAACTCTGACTGATGATGGTAATTTGCCGTCACAAAAGTCCAAGTCTGTTTTTACTTGGTTATGGGAACATCCAGTGTTGTCGCTATTGCTGTTGAGCCTTTTGCTGTCGCTTGTGTTCTATTGCATTAAAAGGTCAATAAAATACTGGGTATGAAAACGCGATTAAGATATTGCCTGCTGCTTCTGTTCTGGGTGGGAGCCATTGCGTCGCTTAGTGCTCAGCATCGTCTTGTGAATCTCGACATCAGGGTACTCATCAATGACCACGGCAACGCCCGTGTGGTTGAAACCCGCACCATGGAAATCGACGATTTTGAGGGCACTGAGTCCTTCATCAAGATGTATAACATGAATGGCATGGAGGTGGGCGAGTTGAGCGTGAGTGATGAAACCGGCGCCGAGTATGAGGTGGATAGCGACTGGGACGTGGACCGTTCCCGCGCGGCCAAGACCAGGCGTTGCGGCTATAACCACACCGACGAGG
Organism: Muribaculaceae bacterium; assembly: GCA_016287065.1. Lineage (GTDB taxonomy): Bacteria > Bacteroidota > Bacteroidia > Bacteroidales > Muribaculaceae > Sodaliphilus. The sequence continues at coordinate 12,455 of JAEEVB010000011.1, read as the reverse complement.
GCGAGGAACTGTGCTGGGGCATAGGCGATGGTGGCAAACGCGTCTATACTGTGCGCTACACTTTGACTCGCCTTGTGAAGTCATATGACGACTTCGATGGTTTCAACTTCATGTTCTATGAGAGCGACAATCCCTATGCCGAGAACGTGAAGGTTACCATAGAGCGTGAGAATGATGCTCCTTTCCTGCCCGAGTCCACACGCATGTGGGGTTTCCGCTGTCGTGGCAATATAGAGCTAGATGATGGACGCATAGTAGCTGAAACCGATGCGCCAATGGTAGACAAGGGGGAGGGCATGATAGTGATGGCGGTGTTCAACAAGGGTGTGTTTCATCCCATTACACGAGTGCAAGGCAACATCTTCGACAATCTTATTACTCCGGCTTTTGATGGCAGTGACTATAGCCTGAGCGACTGCGAGGAGATGCTTGCAGCAATGAAAGCGGGTAAGACGTTGCCGCAGGAGACAGATGGCTTGGCCATGAAGTCGTCGCTGACTGGTAGCGACAATATGATGGGAAAGGAAACCACCATTTGGCAGAACCTAGCTGAACTTGTTTGGCCCTTCTTGCTCTTGGGTGCTTTGATTTTGCTGGTGATTGTGCTGTTTGTGGGAGTCTCCGACATTTACAACACTTTTTCTCGAGAAAAGAACCTGAAGCGGCTCTTTGGCAATAACCGGCATGAGGTGCAGGTGTGGAATCGCGATATCCCTTATGGCGGCGACCTGAATCACACCTACAGCGTGCTGGAGGCTGTGGAACCTGATGAGGCCAAACACAGCAACCGCATTGCGGCGTGTGTGATGCGAATGCTTTACAGTGGCACTGTGAAGTTGCACAATGCTGTCGACAAGACAGGAAATTCTTGTCAGCTGCTGGAGATAACCCAACCGCCAGAACAGTGCCCTTATGAGAAGACCGATAAAGGCAATGTATTGATGTATTTCCTGCAACGTCTGATGTATGATTCGGCTGGTTCCGACCATGTACTGCAACCTAATGACTTGGGTGACTACATGAAAGCGAAACCTGTGGAGAACCGCCCGGTGGTAAAGGTGCTTTACTCGCTTATGGAGAGTTCGAAGATACGGCTCAAGAACATAGCACCCAGTGATGCCGAGCAGGTGTTCGGGCTTAAGAAGTTCTTGCAGGAGTTTACTTTGCTCAACGAGCGTACAGTGAAGGAGGTCTCGCTATGGAAAGAATATATGGTGCATGCCACCCTGTTTGGCATCGCCGACCAAGTGCGGGCTGACATGAAACAGATTTGGCCCGAATATGTGAAGATTGATCCGATAACAGCTCAGTTGGAAACGACCCCCACACTCTGCTCTACTGTGGCTCAGTCCATGATTATGGGCATGACTTATGTGCGCAGTTTCGAGACACCATCTGAGCGCGCTGCACGGCTTCAGCGTGAACGTAGTTCGGGTGGCGGTGGTCGTTCATCTTTCGGTGGCGGTGGTGGTCACAGTGGTGGTGGGGGCAGTGGTGTTCGTTGAGATTCTATCAGTAAGTCCTAATATAATGAAGACTCCGTTCAAGGCGATTCACATCGGCAGGAACGGAGTCTGATAGTTTACTACTAAGTGGCTATTCTTGAGGAAATAACACGGTAATTAATTCAACCAATAACTAATTCACTTTCAAAAAAATGGTTTGTCGGTAGTCTGAGTAATCGACTTTCGACACTGCAAAATTACTGCTGCGATGGCTCCACGGCAATCGCCCATTTTAGGGAATTTGATAATTTTTATCCCCAAATGTGATTATTTTAGATAAAAATGAGGTGAAACGTCAGATGTGCATTAGGTCGCGATATACGTCAAAGGCTGCTTCCATGAGGTCGGTGGTGATGGCGGCATCATAATGTGGAGATCCGCATTGCGAGAGCAGTACGCAGTTGATTTCGCCATTTTGACTCTTCTTGTCATGTGTCATGAACGAGATGAGCGTCTCGTAGTCGTCGCAAGTGATATGGAAGGCACCATAATGTTCTATTGCGAACTGTGCTAGGGCATAAAGGTCGGCCGAGGGAAATCCGAAGAGTTTGTGCGAAAGGTAAGTTTCGGTAATGAGTCCCCATATTACCGCATAGCCATGTCGAATGGCTTTACCGCGTTTCAGTGCCAGGCTTTCGAATGCGTGTGCCACGGTGTGACCTAGGTTTAAGGCTCGGCGAGTGCCCGCCTCGAGCGGGTCGCTGTCTACATAATGCAGCTTGATGGCTACCGATTGCTCAATCATCTTGAGAAACGCATGGGTGTTGAAAGGGTTGTTGAAATCGGTTTTGAGCAACTGAGTGAACCTGTCGTGGCTGTGTAGTAGGGCATGCTTGAGCATTTCGGCATAGCCTGCCTTTATTTCGGGTTGGGGTAAAGTGTCAATAAAGCACGAGGAGATAATGGTCTGCTGTGGCATGGTAAAGGCACCAATCTCGTTTTTGAGCCCGTTGAAGTCGATGCCCGTCTTGCCTCCTACCGACGCATCAACAGCTGCAAGCAGTGAGGTGGGGCAGTTGATAAACCTTATACCACGCTTGAAGGTGGCTGCGGCAAATCCACCCAAGTCGGTCACCATGCCGCCACCCACATTCACTATAATGCTATTGCGTGTGGCGCCGAGGTCGCTAAGTTGTGTCCACACATGGGCAAGAGTTTTGAGGTTTTTGCTCTCTTCGCCAGCAGAGATGGTAATGACGGGGGCTTCGGCAAGTGCGTTGCTTCCTAGGCGTGTCACTACCAACCGTGCGGTGTTTTCGTCGGCAACGACAAAGGTCTTGTTGTGGTCGATGTTGGACAGTGTGCTGTCGAGTGCCTCGCCCACACAGTTGGTGTATGTGATGCCTTGTGTCAAGCTATCGTGTGGTTTCTTTGAAGTCGTTGATGAGTTCGGGGAGCGATGCAACAAAGTCGTCCATTGACTTGAAGACGATATCGGCGCCCGCTTTCAGCAGTTCTTTCTCGGCAATGGGTCCCGTGGTGATCCCTATGGTGAAACAGCCAGCCGAGTGTCCGGCTTGCACGCCCAGCGGTGCGTTCTCTATAACGATGCACTGATTGGGCTTGGCGTTGGCCTTCGCTATGCCTTTGAGGTAGGGTTCGGGATTGGGCTTGCCATGTTTGGTGTCGTGAGCCGTGACGCGTTTTTCAGAGAAAAGGCCGGGGAAGTCGCTGTCGATACGTTCCAGCACAGAGGGTTCTCTCGAACCAGTGACAAGCACCCGCTCAATTCCTGCCTCTTTGAGTGTTTCGAGCATAGCAGGGGCTCCCGGCATCACGGGCACCTCGCCCAGTTCCTTGAAGTAACGTCCTTTCACTTTATAGAGTTCCCAGGCCTCGTCGTCAGTAATATTCTTTCCGGCACCTTTTTTGAACATGTGTTTGATAATACCGGCTCCGGTCATACCTTCGTAGAGGTAGAATTCGTCGCGTGTGCACTTAATGCCATTTTTTTTCATGAGCTTGACCCAGGCACGCGTGTGATTTTTCATGGAGTCAAAAAGAATGCCGTCGCAGTCAATAAGAGCCACTTTGCACTCTATGGCCTTATGGCCCGAAAATTTCAGATAGTTGGTGATTGCGTTTTTACCTATCATTATGGTGTTGTATAAAGTTTGGATTTATTTATCTTACAGTTATGTGAAAACATCCTTGTTTGCGCTCGAAGATGGCAAAGCAACGCCCTTGCTCCCTGAAATTGTAAACGATTTCGGCAAGCACATTCTTCAAGTCTTCAAGCGAAATGGGGTGGGTGGGATCAAGACAGTCGAATTTCACCCAGCTGATGTCGAAGGTGGTGCCGTATAAGTGGCACGATTGCGAGGTGGCGGCACGGTTGCGTTTCTGTAGCTTATTGACAGAGTAATCGGTGCGTAGCAGACTTGTGACACGAATGCGATAGTCGGCATTACCGCGAGCCTTGATGGTGTCGGCAAAGGTGGTGGCTATTTCCTTGAGAAGATTGGCAGCCTTTGGCACGAGATAGGGCATTGAGTGCTTGAGAGAATCGATGAAGTAAATGTCGGAAGTAGTGATTTTTACCAACGGTTTCTTCACAAAGTAGGCTGTCTTGAAGTCGGTGATGGGTGTGATTCCATTGGATTCGGCAGCAGGCAGTTGGATGTGATTGCTGTCGTTAAATATCTCCTTCAGACTGCCTGGGATGATGTGCGTGGTAATGCGTCCCACATTGGCATTGTCGCTCACGTTAGCGGCTTTTTTGCTCATGGGAGGCAGTTCACTGTTTTTTTTCACCCACACAACCTTGTCATTGTAGTGGTTGCTACACGTGCAACTCACCACACCTGTGCCAGGAATGGTCATTAAAATGGTAGCAAGAAGCAAAATCGCGTTATTTGCCCACCGTCTGTACATAGAGAATGTTGAATTTGGCGGGGTCTAGTTTCATGGCTTGTGCCAGCTTCTCGCGATCACAACCAGCTCTCACCACGGTCTTGAGGCCGGCTTGAGCACAGTAGAGGTATATGTTTTGCGAGGCAGCCCCAGCAGCATAATGCTGGAATTCAGCCATCTTCTGCTTCTCATTGTTGCCCACAAGCACAATGTTGATGGGAGCAGTCTTGGCAAAGTCCTGCATGGCCGAGATGTCGCGGAAATCACCAGTGTTGACCACGGTGAGTGTATTGTCTTCAGCACTGTATTTGCTGATTTCAGTGGCAGTAATTACATAGATTTCCAGTTCCTGACGATTCATGGCGGTGCCAATGGTGCGCTTGCCATCGTGCGTAATGCCCCATGCCGCCCACAGCATGTTGCTCAAATCTTGCTTGGTGACAGAGGATTGCGGGTCGATGTCACGGCTCGATTTACGCTCGTTCATCACTTTCATAAGAGGCTGTCCGCCCATGGTTTGAGGTTCGGGAAGAATTTCGGCATTTGCTAAGCCGCTGGAGGCAAATAAGATGCTTGCCATGATGAAATTTGTTATTTTCATTGTGATAAAGAATATTTCCGGTTGTTATTCGTTGCTACAAATGTAAGTGTTTTTTTTCATGTGAGCAAATACTGAGTAGAACATTTTTTGTGCTATTGCAAGATAATATCATGCTGTACTTTGGAGGATGTGGGAAAAACACATAATAATAAAGGAAAGTAGTAAAATATTCATTAACTTTGCAATCACAAGCACCAGATTGGTGACGAATAAATAAGATTAAGAGATGGACGGGAAGAAATATAAGATACTGATAGTGTGCCTGGGCAATATATGTCGTTCTCCAGCTGCTGAAGAAGTATTGCGCCAACTGGTTGCTGAGCGTGGCTTGGCTAATCGAATCGAGATTGACTCGGCAGGAACCTATGGCGGCCATAGTGGTCAGTTGCCAGACCAACGCATGCGTGTGCATGCTCGTCGACGTGGCTACGAACTCACGCACCGTGCCCGTCGCATCACTGGCTATGACATGGGCGACTTTGACATGATTGTGGCAATGGACGATGCAAACCGTATTGACCTTGAACGTCTTGCCCGTACTCCTGAAGAGAAACGGAAGATAGTGATGATAGGTGATTATATCACGCAGAATCCTCACTACGATTATGTGCCCGACCCATATTATGAAGGCAGCGAGGGTTTTGAACTGGCTCTAGACCTGCTTGAAGATGCTTGTGTTCAGTTGCTTAATAAAATAATGACAAAAATAAAATAAACATATTATGAGAAAAAATCGTTTTATGATGCTTGCCATGACAGCTGTGGTTGCCATAAGCGTTCAGGCTAGAGTGCAGTCACCGCTGGTGGTGCGTTGGGAGATGGGCCAGAACGAAGCCGAACAAGGCTACTACAGCTCGCGTTTTGTGTTGAAGAATGTGAGTGGTGACACACTTGGTGATAATTGGGAATTCTTCTTTAATCAGTTCTCGCGTGCGCTGAAGCTGCCAACCGGTTGCCCTGTGGATATCAAGGAACTTACAACCACTTATTATCACCTGACTCCTAATGCGGCATACAAGCCGCTTGTGCCTGGCGATAGCCTGGTGGTGGAGATGCTCATGCGTGGCACAATGGTGAATATATGCTACACGCCGCAGGGCGGACATGTGGTGATGAACGGTGACTATGCTCATCCTCTGGCAGCAAAAATAGCAATTTCTGAACTCAAGGACCCCAAGCAATGGGTGAATCGCAAGCACGATTACCCTGATGGTAACTATATGTACGCCTTCAATGCCCGTCTCAAGGGCGAGGGATGTTGCCAGGCCGAGTTCCGCTCGTTCGACATTTTCCCGACCCCCAAGACAGTGGAATATGGCACAGGAACGACCGAAGTGGGCAATCTTGTGACCATCAAGACTAAGTTCCTCAAGGGAGGCGTGCGCAAGGCCAAGAAGTTGCTCTTAAGCGAATTGGCCCAGCGCGGAATCTATGAGAGCGGCGGTCAGCGCACGAAAATTTGGCTCGATGTCAATAAAAAGCTGAATAACAATGGCGAGTATTATGAACTGCAGGTAAAGAAAGATACAATTGTGCTCACGGGTGCTTCGGAAGCGGGACTGATGAACGCTGTGAAGACGCTGATTGCAGCTCTTGACCACAGCGCTGGTCACAAGCTGAACCATGCAAAGGTGAAAGATGCCCCTGACTTGGCCTATCGTGGCTTTATGCTCGATATTGCCCGCAACTTTACCCGCTTTGACGAGTTAAAACGGTTTATCGACTTGCTGTCGTACTATAAGATTAATCGTCTGCAGTTTCACTTCACCGACGACGAGGCATGGCGTGTGGAGATGCCCAGCATACCAGAACTCACCGAGGTGGCCTCGCGCCGTGGATGCACTCTCACCGAACAGGGATACCTTGCTCAGATTTTTGACGGCAACGGCAACCCCGACGACCTGACACAGAGCGCAAATGGTTACCTGACTCGCGAGCAGATGATTGAACTGCTCAAGTATGCCGATGCTCACGGCATTAAGGTGATTCCTGAAATCGAGACACCTGGTCATGCCCGTGCTGCCATTGTGGCTATGAAGAACCGCTATGCGAAATATGCCTCGACCGATAAGCTCAAGGCAGAGCAATACAAGTTGTGGGATGATGAAGACAAGCAAGACTTCACCTCGGCGCAGAGTTATCACGACAATGTGCTGAATGTGGCACAGGACGGCGTCTACAACTTCTTGCAGGCCGTGGTCGAGGATTTGATTATAATCTACAAAGATGCCGGTCTCAAACTCGATGTTTTGCACCTGGGTGGCGATGAGGTGGCCCGCAGTGCATGGGACGGCTCGCCCGCAGTCAAGGCACTTATGGCACGCGAGGGGTTGAAGACACAGCACGATGTGCATGAATACTACTTGCGTCGCATCTCGGACTACTTGATCAAGAAAGGTATCAAAATCGAAGGCTGGCAGGAAGTGGCGCTGAACAACTCGGCTAAGTATGATGCGGTGATGCCCCAGCGCTTTGCTGGTGTGAATGCCTGGAGCACGGTGGGCCGCCGCGACACGGTGCCTTACACGATAGCCAATGCCGGTTATCCCGTGATTCTCTCGAATGTGACCAATTTCTATATTGATATGGCTTACGGTTGGCATCAGTATGAAAAAGGCTTGCATTGGGGTGGAGCAGTCGATGAGTATGCTACCTGGTATGCTCAACCCTACAACATCTATCACTCGGCTCGCATGCAGTATGACGGGACTCCCACCGACATGGAGAATGCTGCGGTGGGCAAGGTGCCTTTGCGCAAGGTGGAGAACATCATTGGTGTTCAAGGCCAGTTGTGGGCCGAGACCATCAGGAACTTTGAACAGGTGCAAATGTACTGCCTGCCCAAGATGCTGGGTCTGAGCGAACGCGGCTGGAATGCTATTCCTGAGTTTGTGAAGAATGGTGCCGAGCAGGACTTTGAGGGCTGCATGCGCGCCTATAACCTGAAGATAGGTCGCAGCGAGTTGCCCGTGCTCAAGCGTCGTGGATTTGCTTTCAGGCTGGGGCAGCCAGGCATTGTGGTGAAGGACGGCAAGCTGCTTGCCAACAGCCAGTATTGCGGCGAGGTGATCCGTTATACACTGGACGGTAGTGAGCCCGATGCCACATCTCCTGTGTGGACGGCACCTGTGGCCATTGGAAAGGGCGTGAAACTGGTGAAGGCTAAAGCTATGTATCTGGGTCGTGAAAGTCTCACCACCTACTTGTGGCTTGAGTGATGCATTTGCTTGATATCAATTTGGCTTGATGACAGATTTGGCATATTATTTGATATTCGTGCAGAAAGGGCGAATTTATTTGCCTATATTATAAATGAGTATTAATTTTGCAGAGATTTTAGAAATCGATAAACTGTAATGAAGATTATAACTAACCCGACGGAACTGCGACAGGCAGTGATGTCGTATCGTAAAGAAGGCAAAAGCATAGGCCTGGTGCCCACGATGGGAGCCCTTCATGAAGGTCACAAATCGCTTGTGGTGCGTGCCCGTGGCGAAAATGATGTGGTGGTGGTGAGTGTGTTTTTGAATCCCACTCAGTTTAATAACAAGGAAGATTTGCGTACTTATCCGCGCACTGCCGAGGCCGATGCCGCCATGCTTGAGTCGTGTGGAGTGGACATCGCATTCATGCCCAGTGTTGACGATATCTATCCCGAACCCGACACTCGCGTGTTCAAGCTGGGTCCTGTGGCTGAGGTGATGGAAGGTGCTATGCGTCCTGGCCACTTCAACGGAGTGTGCCAGATTGTGAGCAAGCTGTTCAGCTTTGTGGAACCTGACCGTGCTTACTTTGGCGAAAAGGACTTCCAGCAGATTGCCGTGATTCGTGCTATGGTGGCTCAACTGGGTTTCAACCTTGAGATTGTGCCTTGCCCCTGTGTGCGTGAAGCCGACGGTCTGGCCAAGAGTAGTCGCAACGTGCGTCTCACACCCACGGTTCGTCGCGTGGCTCCTGCCATCTATAAGACTCTCAAGGAAAGCCTTGAGTTTGCCACATTCCACACCGTGCAGCAGACGCATGACTGGGTGGTGGCTACACTCAATGCCTATCCTGAGATGGAGGTTGAATACTTCTCAATATGCGACGGTATAACACTACAACCGGTAGAAGACTGGAATGACACCGACTATGTGGTGGGTTGCATCACGGTGTATTGTGGTGATGTGCGTGAAATTGATAACATAACATATAAAAACGAACGCTGAAATGCAGATACAAGTAGTTAAATCGAAGATACATCGTGTAACCGTTACAGGTGCGAACCTGAACTACATTGGCAGCATCACAATTGATGAGGATTTGATGGATGCAGCCAATATTATCGAAGGTGAGCGTGTGTATGTCGTGGACAATAACAATGGCGAGCGCCTCGATACCTATGTGATTAAAGGTGAGCGCGGAAAGGGCGAGATTTGCCTGAATGGCGCAGCTGCCCGTAAGGTGGAGCCTGGCGATGTGGTCATTATCATGTCGTATGCCTTTATGACTCCCGACGAGGCCCGCAAGTTCAAGCCAGCCATTGTGTTCCCTGATACACACACCAACAAACTTATCAAGTAAGAATCTTAACCCCAGAAATAGCTGAAGAATAAAGTTAGTTTATATGTTTGATAATTTAAGCGAAAGACTCGAAAGATCGTTCAAGATACTGAAAGGTGAAGGCAAAATCACCGAAATCAATGTAGCAGAAACCCTCAAGGATGTTCGTCGTGCCCTGCTCGACGCCGATGTGAACTATAAGGTGGCGAAGCAATTCACCGACACGGTGAAGGCAAAGGCACTGGGCCAGAACGTGATTAATGCTGTGAAGCCCAGCCAGCTGATGATTAAGATAGTGCACGATGAGCTCACTGAACTGATGGGTGGAGAGCAAGCCCCCTTTAATATCGACGGCAATCCGGCAGTGATATTGATGTCGGGTCTGCAGGGTTCTGGTAAGACCACTTTCTCGGGCAAGTTGGCCCGCAAGATGAAGCATGAGAAGGGCAAGAACCCCATGCTGGTGGCATGTGACGTGTATCGCCCTGCTGCTATTGAGCAACTCAAGGTGATTGCTGAACAGATTGGCGTTCCCGTATATAGTGAGCCCGATAGCCAAGATCCTGTGAGCATAGCCCGCAATGCTATTGCCGAGGCCCGTCGCAAGGGCAATGACCTGGTGATTGTGGATACTGCAGGCCGCCTAGCCATTGATGAGAAGATGATGACTGAGATCAAGGCCATTAAGGATGCAATCAACCCCACCGAAACACTATTTGTGGTTGACTCGATGACAGGTCAGGATGCCGTGAACACCGCCAAGGAGTTTAACGACCGCCTCGACTTCGACGGCGTGGTGCTCACCAAGCTCGATGGTGACACTCGTGGTGGTGCCGCTCTCTCAATTCGCTCGGTGGTGAACAAACCCATCAAGTTTGTGGGTACTGGCGAGCGCATGGAGGCTATTGATCCGTTCCGTCCGGCTGGTATGGCCGACCGTATCTTGGGCATGGGCGACATTGTGTCGTTCGTTGACCGTATGCAGCAGCAGTATGACGAGGAGGAGGCCCGCAAGTTGCAGAAGAAGATTGCAAAGAATCAGTTCAACTTCAACGACTTCTTGCAGCAAATCAAGCAAATCAAGAAGATGGGTAGCATCAAGGACCTGGCCTCGATGATTCCTGGTGTAGGCAAAGCTATCAAGGACATAAATGTTGATGACAATGCCTTCAAGAGCATTGAAGCCATTATCTACTCAATGACTCCCTATGAGCGTGAACACCCCGAGGTGATGAACGGTCGTCGTCGTCAACGCATTGCCATGGGTAGTGGCACTAACATTCAAGAGGTGAACCGCCTGCTTAAGCAGTTTGACCAGACCCGCAAGATGATGCAGGCTGTGACCACCAAGAACCCCATGAAGATGATGCGCAACATGCGCAATATGCCCAACATGCCAGGCAGGAGATAAATCTAAGAAACAGAGGGGCACCTTTGCTCGAGTGAAGGTGCCTTTTTTTATAACCATAAAGCTAAAAACCTATAAAATCTAGAGCAATATGACATTAATTGATGGCAAGAGTGTAGCTAAAGAAGTGAAGCAGAAGATCGCTGCCCAAGTCGAGGAGATGGTTGCAGCCGGTAAGCGTCGCCCTCACCTGGCCGGTGTGCTGGTGGGCCATGACGGTGGCAGTGAGTCTTATATGAGCAACAAGGTGAAATCGTGCGCCGAGTGCGGATTCCAGTCATCGTTGTTGCGGTTTGAAGACACCGTGAGCGAAGAGGAACTGCTCGCTACAGTTCAGAAACTGAACGAAGATCCAGGTGTTGACGGTTTTATTGTGCAGCTGCCTCTGCCCAAGCACATAGATGAGCAGAAGGTGATTGAAGCCATCGACCACAGGAAAGACGTTGACGGCTTCCACCCCATCAATGTGGGCCGCATGATGATAGGTCTGCCTTGTTTCCGTTCAGCGACTCCGCAGGGCATACTCATGCTGCTTGAGCACTATAATATCGAGACGCGTGGCAAGCACTGCGTGGTGCTGGGGCGTAGCAACATCGTGGGCAAGCCTGTGGCATCGATGCTGGTTCAGAAGGCCAATCCCGGCAACTGCACCGTTACCATTTGCCATAGTGCCACCAAGAATATGGCCGAGATTACCCGTGAGGCCGATATCCTGATTGCCGCTATCGGCTCGCCCGAATTCGTGAAGGCCGACATGGTGAAGGAGGGTGCCGTGGTGATTGACGTGGGTACCACACGTCTGCCATCGACCGAGACCAAGAGCGGATGGCGCCTGCATGGCGATGTTGACTTCGAGCAGGTAGCTCCCAAGTGTAGCTACATTACCCCTGTGCCGGGCGGTGTGGGCCCCATGACCATTGTGTCGCTCATGCAGAACACACTGCTGGCGGCTCAAGGCAAGATTTATTAATGACTCAACAATAAACATTTATGAGCGGTTTTTTCTCGGGCGTGTTCCTGTCGCTGTTGTCGCTGTTGGGCAATAGCGGTGATGTGGATTTTGTGTTCTTTGGCGATGCCATGCAGCATGCGCCACAAATCACAGCGGCACATCGCGGGGGCAACACCTATGATTATAGCGAGTGTTTCCAGTATATTGAGCCCGACATTCAAGGTGCCGATTGCGCGGTAGTGAATCTGGAAGTGTCGCTTGGTGGTGCACCCTATACAGGTTACCCCTGCTTTAGCGCGCCCGACGAGTGGGCCGCTCAACTGCAGCGTTCGGGTTTCGACCTGCTGCTCACGGCCAATAACCATTGCCTTGACCGTCGCGACAAGGGTGCCGTGCGCACCATCGAGGTGCTCGACAAACTCGGGATACCTCATGTGGGCACCTATGTGAACGCGGCCGCCCGCGCCAAGCAGTTGCCTTGCATCCAGACCATCAAGGGCCTTAAAGTGGCATTTCTTGACTACACCTATGGCACCAATGGCATTCCCATTCAGAAAGATGTGGTGGTTGACTACATCGACAAGGCATTGATAG
>JAEEVB010000231.1 GCA_016287065.1 Muribaculaceae bacterium | reverse complement strand
CCTGCTCTTTGTGCTGTCGCTCATCATTGCCGGTCTGGGGCTTGTATTGGATGCGACGGAAAAACTCAATCCGCGCGCCATCGTCAAGAACAAGCAGAAGGTGTCGCTCGACCGCTTCTTCCTCACTCCAGGATGGATTCTGGCCATCTGCATGACGGGATTCGGTTTCTGTTTTGGCGTGTTGAGCAACTATCTTGCCATCTACAGCAAGGAGGTACTGCACCGTACTGGCGGCACGGGCACATGGTTCATGCTCATTTCCATCGGCCTCATGCTATCACGCCTGCAAGGTGCCAAAGCGCTGCGCCAGGGCAAAATCGTGCAGAATGCCAGCGGAGGCATGTGCATCTCGGTCATTGGCTACACGCTATTCGTTGTCTGCCCTAACGACATTGGCTACTTTGGCTCGGCCATCCTCATCGGTCTGGGCAACGGCCACATGTGGCCCGCTTTCCAGAACATGTTCATCAATCTAGCGCGCAACGACCAGCGCGGAACGGCTAACTCCAGCATTCTCATCTCGTGGGACATCGGCATGGGGCTCGGCGTGCTCATAGGTGGCATCATTGCCGATGCACTGGGCTATCTGCCCGCCTTCTGGACCATGGTCATCGTGAACGTGGCAAGCGTCGTCACCTTCTTCGCCTTTGCCCGCGCCCACTATGCTCGCCACAAACTCCGCTAAACCTGCTTCTCATCGCTACAGTTCTAGATTATCTAGAGAGGCTATATTTCGCCTTAAAAAAACAAGGCGGGGCCAACGGGTGGCTCCGCCTCTTTTTACATCATGATGAGAATTCTAATAAAATTGGTGTTTTTCAGGTATAGTTTAAGTGTTGTCAATCGGCTACAGGCTCGGGAGCTTCACCACGCATGGCAGCAAAGATTTTCTCCTCGAGTTCGTCACAAAGTTCCACGTTGTCGGCAAGCAGCTGCTTCACGGCATCGCGGCCCTGACCCAGTTTCGTGCCCTCATAGGAGAACCAAGAGCCGCTCTTCTTAACAATGCCAAACTGCACGCCCAGATCAATGATTTCGCCAATGCGACTGATTCCCTTGCCAAAGAGAATCTCGAACTCGGCCTTGCGGAACGGAGGTGCCACCTTGTTCTTCACCACTTTCACGCGGGTGAGATTACCCAGCACCTGTTCGCCATCCTTGATCTGGCCCAGTCGGCGAATGTCGATGCGTACCGACGAGTAGAATTTGAGTGCATTGCCACCCGTGGTGGTCTCGGGATTACCGAAGAGGATACCCAATTTCTCACGCAACTGATTGATGAAGATGCAAGTGGTGTTGGTCTTGCTGATGGTTGCAGTGAGCTTGCGCAGCGCCTGGCTCATGAGCCTTGCCTGCAGACCCATCTTGCTCTCGCCCATCTCGCCCTCGATCTCTGCTTTAGGAGTAAGGGCAGCCACCGAGTCGATCACGATGATGTCGATAGCGCTGGAACGAATGAGCTGGTCGGCAATCTCCAGAGCCTGCTCGCCATTGTCGGGCTGCGAGATGAGAAGGCTGTTCACATCCACGCCTAATTGCTCGGCATAGAAGCGGTCAAAGGCATGTTCGGCATCGATGATGGCAGCGATGCCACCCATCTTCTGTGCCTCGGCTATAGCATGAATGGCAAGTGTAGTCTTGCCGCTCGATTCAGGACCATAGATTTCGATGATACGTCCGCGCGGATAACCACCCACGCCCAGTGCATAGTTCAATCCGATGGACCCCGAAGGAATCACCTCCACATTCTCGATGCTCTCGTCACCGAGTTTCATAATTGAGCCACGACCGTAGGTCTTGTCGATCTTGTCCATAGCCACCTGTAATGCCTTCAGTTTTTCAGGCGATACTGGCTGACGGCCACTTTGAGCCTGCTGCTCCATGTTCATTTTCTCTTCCATAATTTCTTTTATCGTTTTTGTTGTTATTAAGTTTCTCGTTTTGAGGCAAGACTTGCTTGCTTTCATGTTACAAATTTAGCAAATCAATGCCAATTTCACAAATCTCACACTGCAAATTTAGCGGCGCCTATGTGCAATATATTGGCACAGATCTGCAAAAAAATCAAATTATACTAAAAACCACAGTTTTGTCACCTCAACGGAACTTGCGCAACAGGTGACGTACGGCAAAGCCCAAATGCCTGAACATAGTGGGCAAAGTGCCGTAGTTCTTGCACATGATGCGGTAGCGCTCCTTGAGCGATGCCTTGTGGTTGCGGCTTGTAGTGCCCTCGTCAAGAAAGTTGATGAGGGGTTCTGGTCCTGCATAAGCATTGCTCTGTGAAGCCTTGAGCACCTTGATGCACCAATCGTAGTCGGCGCTGAAGCGATATTGCAGGTCATACTGCGGCATGACTTCACGCTTTGCCACAAATGCCTGATGACACACCAGCATGCCATGCTTGAAAGAGTCGGCCGTGAGTTTCTCGGGTGCTGTGAGGTGACGCTTGCCCACCACCTGCCGCTCGTTGTTGACTAACTGCGTCTGCCCATAAATAACATCGGGATGCTCTTGCGCCAGCACAGCCATGCGAGCGAGCGAACCGGGTGTGGCAAAAGCATCGCCAGCATTAAGCCAGATAATGTATTCGCCCTGGGCCAGGCCTATGGCCTTGTTCATCGCATCATAGAGACCACCGTCGGGTTCTGACACAATTCGGGTGTTGTCGATAGCCGCAGCACGCACCAGCGAGAGCGTATCATCGGTCGACTGGCCATCTACTACCAGATACTCATAGTCGCGGCAAGCCTGCTCCTTCACGCTTGCCAGCGTGGGGGCAATCACCTGAGCGGCATTCCATGTTACAGTCACTATGCTGAATGTGGGTTTCATCATTACAAAGTTACTTATTTTTTCATGGAAACGACATATTTTTCCAAAGTTTATTATTTTTGCATCATAATTATCAACTATCAACTCCAGAAAAATGAAAAAGTTTCTTTGCATCATTGCGCTTGCACTGCTCACAGCAACTGCCGGCAAGGCCGACGACAGGATTCGCACGCACTTCGTCCAGTCTGAACTCGTCAAGCAAATACTTGTGGTGAGTGACATTCACACCATGGCACCATCACTGGTGACAAAAAGCGGCAGCGCCTTTGAAAACTATGAGAAGAACGACATGCGCATGATAGCACAAAGCGGCGAGATTCTTGATGCCATCGTGGAGCGAGCCGAACAGCTACGGCCCGGTGCTGTGCTCATCACTGGCGACCTCACAAAAGACGGCGAGCGGCAGAGTCACGAGTATGTGATTTCGAAGTTGCAACGGCTGCGCAAACTGGGCATCAAGGTGCTCGTGATTCCCGGCAACCACGACATCAGCAATCCCAATGCACGCTCGTTCAACGGCAAGAAAACCGATGCAGCCGCCACTATCGACCGCGACACTTTCACACATCTGTATGCCGACTTTGGCTATGCCCAAGACTCGAATTACGACCCCTACTCGCTTAGCTATGCCACCGAGGTAATTCCTGGCATAGTGCTCATCGCCATCGACAGCAACCGCGACGAGGAGAACCTGCTCAAAAGCCGAGGTGACTCAATAGACAGTTATCACAACAGTGGACGCATTAAACCCGAAACCATGCAATGGATTGCCGAACAGGCCGCCCAAGCTCGCGCCGAGGGTAAACAAGTGATAGCAGCGATGCACCACCACGCCGTGCAGCACTTCGACAAGGAGCAAGCCCTCCTGCCCAACTACATAGTGGCCGATGCGCCCGAGGTGCGCGAACAACTCATGAACGCAGGCATCCACCTCCTGCTCACCGGGCACCTGCACGTGAACGACATTGCCTTGAGTCACAATCGCGCCGGCAATGACTCTATCTTCGAGATTGCCACCGGTTCGGCCATCACCTACCCCTTTGCCTATCGCATGCTCTCCACATCGGAGAAAAGAGATATGTTATATGTGACAACTGAATACATTAACTCGGTACCCTCGTGTCGCAACCTGAAAGAAGCAGGGCGCAACAAACTGGCTCATGCAGCTGAATCAATAGCAGATCGG
>JAEEVB010000010.1 GCA_016287065.1 Muribaculaceae bacterium | reverse complement strand
CCGAGTCTACTTCGGCTGTGCGCTCGTTCACCATCACAGCTTTGCCGGTGGGCGAGACCGAGCCTGGTTATGTCATGAAGAAAGACATCGACAACGACTCCTATACCTTGCAGCACGGCCTCACGCTGAACAACTTGTGGGTGCGTTCGGTAAAAAGCGAGTATGACAATATCACTTTCGACTCCGATGGCCTCATGAATCGTGGCTTCACTGTAAAGGGAAACCGCATCTATCAGGCGGGTAGGGTAGAGGGCAGCAGCTCGGCTGCCACCTATTTGCGCGTGTATAATGCTGCTACAGGAGAGCGCATACATGATGTGCAGCTTTCGGCCGATGTGAGCGTTCCCTATTATCCGGCCAACGATGTGCTCACCGATGCTGCCGGCAATCTGGTGGTGACCAACCTCACACTTAACATAGGTTCCACCCCTCTCATGATTTATCAGGTCGACGAGAATACGGGCGACGCCACCTTGCGTGCCCGACTCACCGCCAATAATGTGACTTCGAAGCCACGCATCGACCATTGCAACGTGCTGGGTGATGTGAGCAGTGGCAATTTCAAGGTATTTGCTGCCACGGCTAGCGGATCTGAAATCATTCGTTGGACCATAACCAATGGCTCAGTCACGGCTACTGAGGTGAAGCAAGTGACAGGTTTTGCTCCCGCAAGCAACACCTCTTTCGGCATCGCACCGCGCATCTATCCCGTGAGCGACAACATCGTGTATGTGAATGGTGGGGCAGGATATCTCACACGCTATAACTTTGCCACTGGCGCCATCGACGGCAGTTTCAGTGCTGGCGAACTGGTGAGCAACAACAACCAGGCCAATGGCGCCGCAATATTCGACTTTGCCGGTCGCAACTTCCTGCTCTACAGTTACGGCGACTTCAATGCCAGCCTGGGCCACCAGTTTATGCTTGTCGAGAACGAGACCGACTGGCAATTCTCGGGTTTCGGCAAGATGTGGCTCTTCCCCGCACAAGGTTTAGGCCGCATCAACAGCTCCACATGGGGCGCTCCTTGCATGGCAACGCCTGGCGGTGACAAGTTCACCAAGAACCTCTACCTTTATGTGCCTGGTAACGGCATGGCGGCCTATGAACTCAAGGTGCTTAAGGGCGATGTGAATGCTGATGGCAAAGTAGACGTGCTTGATGTGACCATGCTCATCTCCATGATTCTCGACGTAGTACCCAAGGACACCTTCCGTGCCGATGTGAACGACGATACCTCGGTGAATGTCTCAGATGTGACCATGCTCATTAATATTATATTGGGCTTGGTATATTAATGTTTTGATTCTTAAACAAAAATTCAATATTTTTAAGATGTTGCTTCGAAATAAATATTGTAAGTTTGTAACATAAATCTAATGTTACAGCCTGGTTGTAGAAAAACACATTTTTATGATGCGATTCTGCTACCAGGCTGTCGATATATCTGCAATCTTTAACGATAATCTTAATACAACCTGCAAACTTGATGTTTAACAATCTATAAATAATTGATTCTAAACAATCTACATTATAAAAACCAAACATTTATGAGAAAACAGCTATTGCTTCTGTTAGTTTCAATCTGCTCGGTTTTGGGCTATGCCCGCACGGTGACCGGTGTCGTCACCTCGGCCACCGACAAGGAACCCATCATTGGGGCCTCGGTGCGCATTCACGGCACCAATAAGGGCACCACGACCGACATAGATGGAAGCTACTCAATCAACGTCAACGACAACGATGTGCTTGACGTTTCGTATGTGGGAATGAATCCCGTCTCGGTGAAGGTGGGTAACCGCTCGGTTATCAACATCGAACTCACCGACAATTCCCAAGTGCTCGGCGAAGTTGTTGTCACGGCAATGGGTCAGACTCAGGAAAAGAAGAAACTGAACTTTGCGGTGCAATCTCTCAATGCCGACGAGGTGACTGCCGGTAGCACTACCAACTTTGCCAACTCTCTGCAAGGTAAGGTGGCTGGTCTGCAAGTGGCTACGGGTGGTGGCTCTCCTAACTCATCTACTCAGGTGATTATCCGTGCCATTTCTTCGGTCAACAACTCTCAGAGTAATGAGCCGTTGATGATTGTCGATGGTGTACCCATTCGTGGTAAAGGTTCTACTCTAGCCGACATCAACGCCAACGACATCGAGAACATGACCGTGCTCAAGGGTGCAGCTGCATCGGCCCTCTATGGCCAGGAGGCTGCTAACGGTGTCATCATGATTACAACCAAGAGCGGTAGCAAGGATGGCAGCATCAGGGTTACGGGCTCGGCAACCGTTGAAATCAACACTCCCATGCGTGTTCCCAAAATCCAGAGCAAGTTCATCCCAGGTACCAAGGGTATGTACAAGGAGAACAGCTCTAGCGGTGGTTGGGGACCCTACTTGAGTGCCAACGACGTGCGCTACGACAACATCGGCGACTTCCTCGGCACAGGTCTGCTCCAGAAGTATGACATGAGCGTGAGCGGCGGTACCGAGAAATTCAATGCTTATGCTTCGGTTGCCTATATGGACAACCAGGGTGTGGTTCCCAAGGACTTCAAGAAACAGCTCACCGTCTTCCTCAAGAGCGCATTCAATCCCTCCAAGCAGGTGAACATCCAGTTCTCGATGAACTATGTCGACTCTAAGTCGCGCGGCTTCGGTAACTCGATGTCGACCATCTACAACTGGGGTATCAATAAGAACATGAGCGACTATGAGACCCTCGAAGGTCACGTGAACTGGCGTGCCCGCTATGAGAACTGGGATATTCTCACCGATCTTGAGCGCATCAATGCTGGTGTTTCGCCCTACTATGGCCGTTATAAAGACAAGAGCGAGACCAAGAGCAGCCGTGTCATGCTCAATGGCCAGATTTCTTATGAGCCCTTCACCGACCTCGTGTTTACCGGCAAGTTGGGTTATGACAAGGGTCACAGTACCTATGAGGCTTATGTCGTGCCCCGTTTCTATGACGAGGACTTCAACGATCCCACCAATCCCGATTTGCAGCAGGCATTGAGCGACAGCCAGAGCCTCTTCGGCTGGTACAGCTTCCAGCCCTCTCGAGGCGAGCAGTTCACGGCTCAGTTCCTTGCTACTTATAAGAAAACCTTTGCCAAGGACTATACTTTCAATGCCCTCTTCGGTATTGAGTATAAGGAGAGCAGCAGCTATGAGGCTTCTATCTATGGCGAAAACTTCCAGCTCAGCGGTGACTTCTACAGTTTCATGAACACTGATTTCACCAATGGTGACCAACTTCAGGCTAATCATCCAACTCTTAGTCATACTAAATGGAATAAGTATGGCTACTTTGGCGAGTTGCGCTTCGACTATAAGGGCATGGCACAACTCTCAGTGACCGGCCGCTACGATGGCTCGTCACGCTTCAAACAGGTCGACCCTACCTATTTCTATCCTTCGGTAACGGGTGGTATCATCTTCAGCGAACTCTTTAACCTCTCTAACAGCTGGTTCTCTTATGGCAAGCTGCGTGGTAACTGGGCTAAGGTGGGTAAAGATTGTCCCGCTTACCTGTTTACTGACACTTACAAAGTTTGGACGCTGTTTCCTGATGGTGGCTATGGTATTGACCCAACGCATGCGCGAGCCGTGGAACTGGAGCCTGAAATGACTAATTCATGGGAAATCGGTGCCGACCTGCGCTTCTTCAACCAGCGCACACGCTTAGATGTGGCTTACTACTCAACAACTGTTGACAATCAAATTGTAACAGTCCGCGTGTCTCCCGCTTCGGGCGTGATTCTTCAAACCCGCAACGAGGGTACTATCGAGAACTATGGTGTTGAGGCCACTCTGGCACAGGACATCTTCAAGACTCCTGACTTCGACTGGACTGTAACACTCAACACCTCGTTCAACCGTGGCCGTGTGAAAAAACTGCCCGAGGATGTTGTTGAGATTCAAGGTACGCAATATGGCGATATCTTCCCCGTAGCCCGCCTGAACGGTTCTTCCACAGGTATCTCGGGTAAGGATTACCGCCGCGACCCTAATGGCAATGTGATTTGCGACGAGAACGGTTATCCTGTCATCGACCCTGCCAAGGGTATTTACATTGGTAACCGTGAGCCCGACTTCCTTATGGGGCTGGGTTCCACCTTCCGTTACAAGAATGCAACCCTCTCGTTCCTGTTCGATGGCCGCTGTGGCGGTGACATCGTGAATGTGACAGGCCGTAGCCTCATCACTAACGGCATGGCTCGCTGGTATGACCGTTATCGCAACCGCGAAGTGATTTTCAACGGTGTCCAGGAAGTTCCTGGTGCCGATGGTGAGATGACCTATGTGAAGAACACTACCCCCATCATCCTCGACCAGAACTTCATCGCTACCTACTTCAGCACGGTTTCGTCCAACTTCATCGAAGATGGTTCTTACATCCGTCTGAGTTATGTCACGCTGGGTTACGACTTCTCGCATCTGTTCAAGAAGACGTGGGCTGTGAAGGGCCTGAGCGCTACCTTCACGGGTCGCAACCTGTTCCTGCTCACCAAGTATTCGGGCAACGATCCTGCCATTCTCGCCGCAGTGAGCGGTGGTACGGGCGGCATGGGTATCGATAACTACAACGTGCCCGTTTCACGCAGTTTCAATTTCACTCTTAAAGCAACGTTCTAAAAATGACTAGACCTATGAAAAAGATAAGATTAATCGTAGCAACGTTGTTGATGGGCTTTGTGTCGGTGAGCTGTACTGATGTGCTCGATGACAACGTAAATCCCGATAGGGCTCACTATATCGATGCCAAGGTCGGCTTGCCGGTGCTCGTTTTCTATGCACAGCAGGTCGTCTATGACCACTCCGAGTATTATGCCTATTTCTCGCAGATGCTCACCACAGCCGGCAAGAGCTCGGTGGGTGCTTATTCCTATAAGTGCGAGTGGGAGATGCTCACCATGAACCGTCACCCCATGTGGCGACGTCACTTCTACGACATCGGTAAGAATGGCAACACCCTTATCGAGAATTCTCGCATAATCAATTCTCCCAACTATGAGCTGATTGCACGCACCATCAAGCTGATGTCAACCCAGCTCACGACCGATGCCTTCGGCGACATGCCTCGCAGTCAGGCCTATCAGTCGAATGCGCCCCAATACGATACGCAGACCTCTATCTACAAATGGATGCTCGAAGAGGCCGACGAACTGATTAAGATGTACGAAGACCCCGCCATCGCACAGAGCCCCGACAACCAGGAAATCACCTTTGCCGAGGACCGCGTCTATGGTGGTGACCTCGAGCGCTGGAAAGGTCTCGTCTATGCCATAAAGGCCCGCATCCTGTTGCGCAACATTCCTAATGTCGACCGCAGTGCTGCTACTTGCAACAAGATTATTGCTGCTGCCGATGCCGCCATCAATCAGTGGCGCAAGGGCGAACTCTTGCACGGCGACTGGTTTGGAAACGAACCCCGTTACAAATGGGATGGCGGTACTGTCACCCAGAATGCTGTGTGGAGCATTGCGCAGCCCATCATCAACTCTTGGGAGTCGCGCGGCAACCTGCTTTCAAGTGCCATTCCCTCCAAGTTCTTCGTGGTCGACCTGCTGGGCCTTGGCTCAGCCGACAACGAGAAGGATATGGGTAAGTATAGCGCTGAGCGTCCCGATGGCAAAACTTGTACCAACGGTTACGGCAATGACCCGCGTCTGGCCTTGCTCATGCTTGCACGCGATGGTCCCGAGACGGCTTCCAACCCCAGCACCGTGAACAAGATTCGCTGCCTTGAGAACAACATTGGTATGGGTAGCACCTACAAGGTGGTGAACTATCCCGACCTCTACATGGGTGCATACGCCGGCGATGTGACTTGCTACAATCCCATCTTCACGATGGAGGAACTCTACTTCATCAAGGCCGAGGCCGAGTACTGGCTGGGCAACAAGGTGAAAGCCTGCGAGCTCGCCAAGGAAGCCACTGAACACAACATTCAGCGTCATCTCGACTTCTTCCTCGAGAAGTATCCTAACCCCAACTACAACGAGAAGACCGACAACAAGTACCCCGGCAAGTCGCAAGGCACGAAACCCGGTTGGGTACAGGGTGATTACTGGCATGCTCAGGTCGATGCCTTCCTGAATAACGAGGATTACTATTCTGGCACTGGTGCCACTCCTAAGGTCTATAAGGTTTCAGTTCGCGGTAACAAGCATTGGTTCTTTAACCCCAGCGAATTCACCTTGAGTGACCTCATGGAGCAGAAGTACATTGCCATGTATCTCCAGCCCGAGCAGTGGACCGACATGCGCCGTTACCACTACAGCAACAATCGCAACAACTACGGTATTGGTGACCAGAACGAGATTATCTATCCCACGCTGCGTCGTCCCTATAATCTCTATTCAGCCTATTGGATTGATGGTCTCACCGAGGCTGAGAAGGAGAATACCTGGATTCAGCGTCTCAACTACGACCCCGAGACCGAGGAAAAGTATAACCGCGCCGAGTTGCAGCGCCTGGGAGCCTACAAGAACTACAAGTGGCTCCAGGAGCCCATGATTTGGGCACATGCCTATGGCGAAGTGACATCTCTCACTGAAGAGCAATGATTGTTTAAACTATATATCAAGATAAGATTATGAAGATTTATAAAATATTAGGTGCTTTGGCACTCACATTAGGACTCTTCACCTCGTGTGCTAATCATGACCTCTTTGCCGACCGCATGGAAATTGGTCAGGTCCTGCCTACCGTTGACTGGGAGCAGAACTCTATGGCTGTAAAGGCTGGTGCTTATGCCACTTTTAAAGGAAAGTATTACACCTCAAGCGACAAGACCATCGACCGCAGCGAGGTGTGGGCTCTGGTCAAGCGTCAGCAGAGTGCCGCCGCCACCAGCAAGCTCACCACGGCTCTGTCCTACACCAAGACGATTTCCGTCACCGACACTGTGCGAAGCATGCAGAAGGTGGCCGAATACAGTCATAGCGATGCCGTGTGGGATGGCTATGAATATGTGCTAACTGATTCATTTCCCACCTCACGTACACTTTCACCTGTGAATTGGGTAACTCCTCTTGATTGGGATCAAGATAAGTTTGATTCCTATTATCCCTCGACCTTCCAGACCGAGTTTGTGAACTACCTGATCAATGCGCTCACCAAAGACAGCTTGTACTATAACGACCTGCGTAACGTCTACATCAACTATGCTTTCACCGAGGAGCAATTCCAAGAGATGAACGCCAAGCACAATGTGTCGTTCCCCACTGTCACTGAGACCGCCGACAAATCAACTGCGTGGTACACCACCGATGAGGTTGATCATTACTACTACACAACCGTCTCTGAGTCGGGTGCCGCCATCTATCACGAGATTGCTACTGAAGCCGACGCGCCTCAAGGTGTGAACGTCTATCCCGTCTATGGCTCGAGCCAGTGGCTCTTCAGCCGTTATAGCGACGACATTGGCGGCCGCATCACCACGGTGCGCCGTGAGTATATGCCTTATTGGAAGGATCTCATCAGCCTCATTCCTTTCACCAGCTGGATTTATGATTCGGCCAATAAGAACTATGCCGTTTCATTCTCAAGAAAATATTTCTTATTACCAGAATTTCGTGTTTATGACACTGACGGCAAAGTGGGTGTGACTACCGATAACAAAGAAATTACCCTCAACTAAACTATGACGACTATGAAGAAGATGATTCATAAAATCAGTATGCTGGCAGTGGCTTTGCTTGCGTTGGTGGCTTGTACCGACAAGGACCCCGCTTATGGCAATTTCCCTACCAAGGATGTTGACTTCACCTATAATGTTGATGGTGACCTGTATCAGTTAGACTTCTATGTGGTGTCCACCATTCAGTTCAACAACACTTCGGCTAAGTCGGGTGCTGTGACTTGGGACTTCGGCGATGGTACTACCTCTACCGATGCCAACCCCAAGCACAAATATGAAACGGCGGGCATCTATCAGGTGACTCTGAACGTGGATGGCGTGGGTAGCCGCACTTATCCGCTCCTCATCTACGACATCGCGCCTGTGCTCAGCGTGGCTGAGCAATCGGCTCCCACCATTGTCATCAACGATGTGTCGGTGCTCCTCGATATCGAGTTGCCTAACCCCGAGAACCTCATTTGCAAATATGTGTGGAAATTCCCGGAAGGCACCAAGACCGCCAGCGGCACTGAGATTGAAACCTTTGAGGGCTATTCTCATGCCGATGGCACCATCGATAACCCAGGCAAACTCACCTTCAAGAACATCGGTTCGCAGAAGATTGAGGTGCAGACGTGGTTCGACATCAATGGCGAGAACCGCCGTCTCGAGGACTCCTATGTGAATGTTCAGGTAGGTAGCTCGGTGCCTGCTCCCACGCTCTACTATGCTGAGCTGGGCGGCAACATCAAGGCCTACAAACTGGTAGATATGTCGCAGCTGCCTGCCGGCACCAAGAATATGACCTTCGACATGGGGGTGAATTCTGGCAATATGCCCACCCAGATTGTTTTTGCCAAGCAGGTCACCAAGACCGACTCTACCACACTTGAGCAAGACAATATCTACATCCTCGATTGCGGCAAGCAGTATTACTATGTAAACGACGAGAACAGCACCTTGGGCGACGGCAAGATTACCGTCATGAGTGCCGATGGTGCAAGTGTCGACATCATGGTCACCAATGTAGGTCAGCAGGCATTCAACGACCCGTTCCAGGGTTTTGCCGATGCCACTTACCTCTACTACACCGACCGCAACACCGGCATTCGCCGCTTGCCGCTCGACACTCGCGGTGAGAAGGAGGCCACCAACTTCAACAGTTCGGCAGGCTACTTCGTGATCAACAACCAGCTTGCTTACTATGGCAATGGCCTCTCTTATGGTGCCATCCACACAGGTCTATACATCGACAAGACGGGCATGTTCTGGTGGGGCAAGAACTACTCGGGTTATGGCATCTATCGCTTCAATGCCAGCGACATTGGCAAGACGGGTGCAGGCATTCCCATTCCTCATCCCATTGTGCTCGAGACCACGCAACCGCGTGCCTTTACACTCGATGAAGACCTGGGCAACCTCTATGTGTGGATGACCAAGGGCACAACACCCGATGTGGGCTTCGGACACTACAAGCTGCCTGGCCTGAGCGAGACCGTTACCTACGACAAGTTCGTGAAGTTCTTCCACATGGAGGCCGACCCGATTAATACGACCGATGCCGAGGGTGTTCACACCACTCAGATGGCCGTTGACAGGCAGACGCACTACGTCTACTTCGGTTTCCGTGCTGCCAAAGACGAGAAGAACTACACCTCGGGCCTCTATTACTACGATCCCGATAAGCAGACTATCGTGAATACGGGTGCTACAAATGCCAAGATTCTTGGTGTGACCATCAACCCCCGACTCACCAATCTGTTCTGATGTCGTCACAATTGACGGTTACTCGCAGTATACCTTAACATGAAGGCCACGGCTTAACCACAGGCCGTGGCTTTTTTAAAACAAAGAAAGTGATGAAGAAATTTTCAGTTATATTATTGCTGGCCCTGTTGCTTGGCACCTTGTTCATCCCAGCGCAGGCACAGGTGAAGCGCGAGCAGCGCGGCGTGTGGATGAGTGCCTATGTGAGCGACTGGCCTTCAGGTGCCATCACCGAGCGCAACGCACCTGCTATGAGGTTGGCCTGCCAGAAGATGCTCGATACCCTGGCTGTAAACAACATGAATGCCATCTACTTTCATGTGCGTGCCATGTGCGATGCTTACTACGATTCGGCCTACGAACCCTGGTCCAATCTCGTGAGCGGACAGCGTGGCATGGCTCCGGCTTTCGACCCCTTCGACTACCTCATTACCGAGAGTCACAAGCGGGGCATCGAGGTCTATGCCTGGGTCAATCCCTATCGCTATGCCTCCAAGTCGGCGGGCCTTTGGGGCCAGAGTGAACTGGACTATGTTCACACGCATCCCGAGTGGCTCTTGCAGGACGACTACGAGACGGTGCTCAATCCGGGCTTGCCCGAAGTGCGCCAGCGTGTGGTCGACGTGTGTCAGGACATCATCACAAAGTATGATTGCGACGGTCTGGTCTTCGACGACTACTTCTACAACCAGGACGGTGCCTCGATGGACCTCGATTCGGCCCTCTATAACGCCTATCGCCGTGAGGGTGGCACCATGTCGCAGGGCGACTGGCGTCGTGAGAACGTCAACATGATGGTTCACGACGTGAACGAGATGGTCAAGAACACCAAGCCCTGGGTGCGTTTCGGCATCGGCCCTGCAGGGGTAGCTTGCTCTAGTCCCGCCGTGGCGGCGCAATATGGTGTTGACCCTAGCCCGGGCAGCGATTGGCAGTACAACCAGATTTTCAGCGACCCCATGGCCTGGATATCGCGTGGCACCATCGACTTCATGGCTCCTCAAGTCTATTGGAACACCTCGCAGACCTACACCGGTGTCACACAGTGGTGGGGCAAGATCGGCCAGAAGTTCAACCGACACGTCTATATCAGCGGCTATGCCGTCGATCGCATGACCGAAGGCTCTAACTGGAGCCTTGACGAGTATGTTAATCAGGTGCTTATCATGCGCGATGCCATGAAGAGTGGCGTCTTTGGCATGGTCTATTTCAAGTATGGCACCTGGCGCAATCTTTCGGGCATGCTCAACGGCAAGACCAAGCAGCTCCGCCATTACTTGAAGGAACATGTCTATACCACGCCTTCGCTCAATCCCGCGGTGGCTTGGA
This sequence comes from Muribaculaceae bacterium, assembly GCA_016287065.1. GTDB lineage: Bacteria > Bacteroidota > Bacteroidia > Bacteroidales > Muribaculaceae > Sodaliphilus. The sequence goes on along the minus strand of JAEEVB010000010.1, from coordinate 8,481 downwards.
TTCAGCCCGACCACACCTATGGCACCATCACGGGCTTTGAGCGCAATGCCAATGTGCTCCAGTGGGACTCGGTCCCCAATGTGCGCTATGTGGTCTATGCCATACCCGACTCGGTAGATATGGCCACGTTCAAGTGTCAGCCTCAATACATCTTGGGTGTGCGCTATGCGCCATCGTTTGATATACCGCAAGCCTATCAGCAGGGCTACGACTTTGCCGTCACTATCCTCGACCGTTGGGAGAATGAGTATGCTCCCTTGCAACTGGGAGCTACCCCCACACAGGCGCCCAAGCCTGTGCTCTTGTTCCCTGTCAACGGAGAGCCCACAACCGAACTCAATTATCTCGAGTGGACCTGTGGCGAAGGGGCCGGTAACATGAACTACACGCTGCGTGTCTATCGCGATGCCGAACTCTCCGACATGGTTGCCAATGTGCAGCTCGACTCGGCACGATATGTGATTGCACAGGTGCCGGGACTCACCGAGGGCACTTACTTCTGGCAAGTCTCGGCTTGTGGACTCAACCAGTTTGAGAACACGAGCGAGGTGGGGCAGTTCTCCTATGGCGTGATGCAGGTAACCTCGCCCGCCAACAACACGACGGGTCTCTCACTCACGCCCACCATCACTTGCACGCAGGCTTCTGCAGGCACGCAATATCAGCTCGAGATGTCGCTGGTGTCTAATTTTGCATCGCTGGCCTATACTGCCACAAGCGCTGAGCCGTCTTTCACCATTCCTAAGTATGCACTGGCAGGTGGCTCCACCTATTATGTGCGCGTACGTGCGCGCTTAGGCGAAGCCGAGGTGCTCAGTAGCGCCATCAAGTTACAGACGGCCGACGTCATTCCCACTGTGCCCGAGTATGTTGTGCCCGCTGTTACCGACACGGTGCTCACCAGCCTTTCTCGTGTGGCATTTGAGCCGCAAGAAGGGCCACAATCACTGCGTGTCGAGATCAGCAGCAGTCCCTCGTTCCCCGTGCGCACTTCCTATAGGGGTACTATCGACGACGGCACTTTTGCTACGCCACGACTCGGCTCCATAACCGGTACGGGTAAGCTGACCGACGGCAAGACCTACTATGTGCGAGGCCGTTTTGCCTACTACACCATTGCAACTGGCAGCACACTGCAGTACACCGACTATTCGCCCGTGCGCCAGTTTGTTTACAAGGTGGTTTTGACGGGTGATATCGACGACAATGGTCGTGTCAACGTCACCGACGTCACCACCCTCGTCAACATGATTCTAGGCATAGTGCCCAAAGATGAAGTGCGTGCCGACATCGACGGCAACGGCAAAATCAATGTCTCCGACGTCACCGCCCTCATCAACATCATCCTCGGCATCAGTTAGATGTGAGGGGTGAGATGTGGGGTGTGAGGGTTCTCGGAGCTCTCCGAGTTCTCCAAGTTCTCCGAGTTCTCCGAGATCTCCGAGACTTCTGAGAATTGATTAAAAAAACAGTGAGGTGGCATTGATGTGCCGCCTCACTGCTTTGTGTGCCAGCCCCTGTATTTGTTTATTGGTGATGCTGATTTATGAATCTTTTGAGACCAATATTATATCAGTCCCGAGTTGGTGGCGAGGGTGAGGGCCTCGGTGATGGAGCGTGTGCCCAGACGCTCAAACATCACTCGCTTGTAGGTCTTGATGGTGTCAACTGAGCGATTCATCTTGTCGGCAATTTGCGCAACGGTCAGGCCTTGTGCCGAAAGTATGAGCACCTGTCTCTCTTGTGGGCGAAGTTTGACTGTATTCCTGGTTATCCAGCGATGGTAATCCAGTGAATATTCCCAATAAGTAGGTGCTCCTTTCTTGCGTAGCTCAATGTGTCCAGGCTCGCTATGCGACGAGAGCGACACCACGCACATCGAGAGCCACAGCCTGCCATCATCGGCAAGTGCGAATGGGGTCATTTTGTGATTGATGAGAAAACTCTTCTCACCATCAACAATGTGAAAATCATAGCTTATGAAATAGCCGATGCGCTCGCCTATAGGTATGCTGTTGAACTTCTTGAAACCCTCGGTGTTGATTTCAAGCAGCATGGCTTGCTCGGCTTCGGGCACATGCTCAATGTAGAACTGATAGCCCATTGCTTTCATCTGCTCTGCTGTGTGGCCTCCCAGGAACAGCGGATTGCTTGCCACATGCAGAAACTCGCGTTTGAAGTAATCAATCACATAAATGCTCTGATAGGTGGCGTTGGCCATCGCGTCGATGGCACGCTTGAGCATTTCGATGTGAGCATAACGCTCATCGTTAAGGTCAGTCACGGTATTTTCGCTCAGGAAGAAATCTTCAACTTTTGCCATAATCTGTAGGTTTTTCAGTAGCAAAGATAGTAAAAAAACATGTGATGTTAAATATTTTCACACCCTAAAGAGTGAAAATGCCAAAATTTTGCTTTTTGACTGTAACATTCACCCTTTAGTGTGTGTCTTCCTTATAAAGAGTTATCTAAATTTGCACATAAATAATAAACCCCATGAGCACTATGAAAAGGAGAATTACCACATTATTAATGATGCTTGCTTGCGCCGTTGCAGTTGTAGCGCAGCAATATGGTGTGCAATGCCAAGTTAACGATAGCAAGGGTGAGGGCGTTCCCTTTGCTACAATCTACCTTTATAATAGCAGTGATACGACCAAGGTGGTTAGCAGTGGCGTGAGCGACGCCTTTGGCAAGGTGGACCACAAACTCACGAATCCTGGCAGTTACTTGATGCGTGTGCAGTTTGTGGGTATGACAACACAAAAACGAACCTTTGAGATAAGTGCATCGTCGCCAGTTGCACAACTTGGCACCATAGTTCTCAATACTGAATCAACTACGCTAAGCGAAGTGACCGTTACAGCCCAACGGCAACTTGTTACCACCGATATTGACCGTCTGGCCTATGATGTGCAGGGTGATGAAGACAGCAAGACAGGCACCGTGCTCGACATGCTCAGGAAGGTGCCTATGGTCTCGGTCGACGGCAAGGACGATATTTTGGTGAAAGGCTCATCGTCGTTCAAAGTGTATCGCAATGGCCATCCCGACCCTGCACTGAGCGGTCAGAACATGAAGGATGTTCTCAAGGCGATTCCCGCCAGCACCATCAAGAAGATAGAGGTGATTACCGACCCTGGAGCAAAATATGACGCTGAGGGCACTGGTGCCATCCTCAACATCGTGACTGTGGGCAGCAGTGGTTCGTTGATGCAAGGCGTAACTGGCACAGTGAGTGGGGCTGTGGACAACACCGGTAGCCTCAGTGGCAATGCAAGCATCATCACTCAGATTGGCAAGGTTGTGGCCTCGCTAAACTATGGATATGCTAATAAGAATCGCCACTACGACCACAATATCATGAAGAGCGAACACACTTACTCCAGCACGGGCAACTCATTGTATAGTAACAACGAAACGCGCGGCTCATTCAATTTCCACTATGGTGACCTGAACGCAAGTTGGGAACCCGATACGCTGAATCTTGTTTCGCTCTCGTTTGGCGGCTACTACTATAACCATCACTCTGATGGTATCAACAACGCTCGCATGACCGACCGCGATGGGAACATCCTATATAAGTACACAACTACTGGTCGTGTGCCCACGAGTGGTTCCTATGACTTGCATGGGCGCGTTGACTATCAACACTTGCTGCATAATCCCGGTGAGGTGCTAACACTCAGTTACATGCTCTCTACCAGTCATAATAATATGAAGAGCATAAATACCTTCAGCGAAATGCTTAACTGTCCATTCCCTTATACTGGACAAACCACCGACACCAAAGAGACCTTTGCCGAGCACACATTTCAGCTCGACTGGACGCGCCCATTTGCCAAGTATCACACCATTGAGACAGGCTTGAAGTATATCAATCGCTTCAACAAGAGCAAGGGCATTTTTGAATTTGATGGTGTGCCCGAGATGAACAACACCACGCTTTTCAACCACCGCACCCATGTGGCAGCCGCCTACTTGAGTTATCGTTTCAGTAAGGGCAACTGGGCGGCTCGTGCTGGACTGCGCTATGAGTATAGTCGCCTCAATGCCGAGTTCCCCGACGGCATGCAGGCCAACTATCATCGCAACTTGAATGATTGGGTGCCCGACTTGAGTGCGCAATATAAATTCAACGATGCGCATAGCCTCAAGATTAATTACTCGACAAGCATCCGTCGTCCAGGCATCAGCTATCTGAATCCGGCTGTTGAGGAAGATCCCACAAGCCGCAAGTTTGGTAATCCTCACCTCGGCAGCTCGCTCAACCACTCAATCAGTATGACCTACATGAAGATAGGCAGCAAGCTCACCTTCAGTCTCAGTCCAAGCATCTCGTTTAGCAACAATCGTATAACAGGTGTTCAGTACACCGATGGTGATGTGCTGGTTTCAACCTATGCCAACACTCTCAAAAGCCGATACTTTAACCTAAGCGGTTTCGTGAAGTGGGCGATAGGCCCAACCACAAGTTTCACACTCAATGGCAGCGTGGGTAATTACAACTACGAGAGTCGTGATCTTAACCTCAAGAATAATCGATGGGTGGCGTTCTACTATGCACAGCTCAATCAGCAGCTGCCATGGAAGTTGCGTTTCAGCGCAGCCTTGAGCGGCCGCAGTGGTGGTATCGATGGCCTCTATGGCCACTACACAGGCACTTTGTACTATAACCTTAACTTGCAGCGCTCATTCCTCAAGGATGACCGCCTCACAGTGCGCTTGAGCACTGCAAACCTCTTCAATTCCAGTAAGTTCAACAAAATCACTATGTACACTACACACGGCGACTACACAGGTCTGGACCGTGCTTGGCAGTTTATGCGTGAATTCAGACTTACGGTGTCCTATCGTTTTGGCTCCCTCAAGGCAAGCGTGAAGCAAACCAACAAAACCATCCAGAACAACGACCTCGAGGGCGGTTCAAAGCCAGTCGGCAATTAACAAGAATGTGTGATTTTAGGGGGGATTAGCGGCGCCAGAATGAGGGGACGAACAGGGCGATGATGGTGATAATTTCGAGACGGCCCGCCAGCATGAGGAACGACATGACCCACATGCCCGATGGCGAGATGAAATCGTAGGAACCGGTGATGCCGGTCACGCCAGCACCTAGGCCGTTGTTCGACACGCACGAGAAGGAGGAGAAGAAGGCATCGACGATGGGAAATCCCTGTGCCACCAGCACCAGTCCGCCTACAACAATGAGCAGGAAGAAGATGGCGATAAAGGCCGAAATCTCGCTGCCTCGCTCGTTGTCGATAATCTGGTCGTTGACGCTAATAGAACGCATGAGGCGAGGCCTGATGTAGCGCCGCACCACAAGCGTGAAATTCTTGAAGAGGTAGAGCACCCTGTCGACTTTCAGACCACCGGTGGTGGAACCTGCGCAGGCGCCAATGCACATCATCAGGAAGGTGAGCGTGAGCACAAACAGTCCCCATCCCTCCCAGTCGCCGGCACTGTAGCCCGTTGAGGTGATGGCCGAAACGATGTGGAAGATGGGGTCGACGGTGACGCTTTGCCAACCGGTGTAGTGCCCCTTGGCCACAATGGCAGTCACCACGCACGCATAGAGCGCCACGATGATGAAGACGTAGGTCCTGAACACATCGTTCTTCCAGAAACCACGGCCACGCTTCTTGAGCGAGGCGAGGATAAGGCTGAAACTGATGCCGCCCAGGAACATGAAAAAGGTGAGCACCAACTTGATATAAGGCGAGTTGAAGGCGGCAATGCTGTCGTTTCGCGTCGAGAAACCGCCGGTAGAGATAGCCGTGAAACTCTGGCAGATGCTCTCGAAGAGGTTCATGGGGCCAAGCCAGAGCATCACAATGAGAACGAGGGTGATGATGGTGTAGAGCGCCCACAGAATTTTAGCCGTGCGCGAGATGCGTGCCCCCAGTTTGTCGTGCGTGATACCCGTAGCCTCGGCATGAAACATGATGATGCTGCCGCTATTGTTCAGTGCAGGAATAAAGGTGAGAGTGAAGATGATGATTCCCAGTCCGCCCACCCATTGTGTCAGTGCCCTCCATAGCAGAATGCCGTGACTGCAGCTCTCCACATCGCGAATCACGGTTGCACCGGTAGTGGTGAAGCCCGACATGGCTTCGAAAAAGCCTTCGCTCGCGTTCAGCGGCGTGGCGCAAAGCATCATGGGCAGCATGCCAAACAGTGAGAACACAATCCACGCCACCGAGGCCAGCAGCAGTCCGTCGCGGCGATGCAGTTTCTTGCTTTTGGGTCTGATGAGGAAATTGAGTGCGGCTCCAGCAGCCACCGTCAGCCCTATGGTGATGGCAAAGGCTTGCCAGTCGCTCTCGTGGTTGAAAAGGCAGGTGAGCAAGGGCAGGAGCATGAAGGCTGCCTCCACCATCATGAGTTGTCCCAGAATGCGAGCAATCATCGCATAGTTGATGCCGCCGCTTGCGTATGTGCTGTTTCGCTGCCGTTTCATGTCAGTTGAAGAGTTTTCTTGCCTTGTGCAGTGCTCCGGCAAAGCACACCACGAGCACCGAGTCGCCGCTGCACAGTTGCGTGTGTCCTGTCACAAGCATGCCCTTGCCGTTGCGAATGATGCCGGCAAAAGTGAGTTCTTCGGGCAATTTGAGGTCTTTGACGATGGCGCCGTTCAGTCGTGAGTCGGCTTTGATTTCAAGTTTCACCACCTCGGCATCGGGCAGGGCCAGGCACTTGGCCGAGGCTGCTCCGGCGTCGATGAGCAGTTGGAACACGGCGTTGGCCACCAGCATCTGGCGGTTGAGAATGGTGTCGATCTGGAACGACTCGGCCATGTTCACAAACTGCTTGCGGTCGACTTCGGCCATGGTTTTCATTACCCCAAAATCAGATGCCAGCAGGCAGGTGAGCACATTTTCCGATGCAGTCTCGGTGAGTGCTACAAATGCGTCGGCATTTTCGGTGCCGGCTTCTACAAGGGCCTCGATTTCAGTGGGCTCGCCATGAATCACATTGCACTTGTGCGTCTGACCGATGAGGCGCTGGCAATTGTTCATGTCGCCTTCAATCACCGTGAAGTCAAATTCGTTGGCGGCGCTGGTCACAGTAAGGGCGGTAGTGCTGCCGCCTCCAGCCATCACCACGCGCGAGATGTTGCGCTGCGTCTTTCCTGTGAGTTGTGCCACATCGTTGAGATTGGTTGGTGTGGTGGCAATGTAGAGTATGTCGTTGGGCAACAGTTGGTGATTACCTTTGGGAATAAGGGTGGTCTGGGCCCTGCGAATGGCTGTGACATGGAAGGTGCGGTTGATGGAGGCCAGTTCGCGCAGATGCTTGCCTGCCAGCGGAGCCTCGGGTTCGAGTCTCACGCCCAGCAGCACAATTTCGCCCTTGTTGAACTCATACCAGCTGCTGGCCCAGGAGTGGCGCAGCGACTCGATGATGCTCTGCGAGAGCAGATATTCGGGAAAAATGACATTGTCCACACCCATGCGCTTCACGACCTCTCGGTTTTGTGGCAACAGGTAGTCGCTGCGGTCCACGCGTGCCACCGTCATCTTGGCTCCGATCGATTTGGCCAGTCCGCATGCCACAAAGTTGCGTTCGGCCACCTCGGTCACTGCGATGAAGAGGTCGCAAGTGCCGGTCTTTGCTTGTCTGAGCACATTCAGGTCGATGGCGTCGCCTGCCACCGTCATCAGGTTGTTCTCTGAGTCGAGCATCGAGAGTTTGGTGATGTCTCGGTCCACGATGTAGATGTCGAGATGCTCTTCTGAGAGATACCTTGCCAGGTGTGACCCCAGAGTGCCGGCTCCAATAATGGTAATATTCATTGCAGTTGCATTTAATGAAGTTAAAACCGTTTCGGTCGCAAATATAGTTATTTATTTGAGAAAACTGCAAGTCTTTACCAAAAATCACCATAACAAATAGGGCGCTGAAAATGTTTTCCAGCGCCCCCTATTGTAATTAAGTAGGATTTCTCGCAGTGTTACTCGCGGGCAATTTGCTCGCCGCTCAAGAAAATGTGCCGGATGATGGGCGTAGTGTAGGCGTAGGGGATGAAGTCGATCGAGGGGATAGGCTGCGTGACATTGAAGTTGGCAACCTTGCCCAGTGCAATCGAACCATAGTCCTTGCTCAACCCCATAGCAGCTGCACCGTTGATGGTGGCTGCATTGAGCGCCTCGGCGGGTTGCAACCGCATCTTGATGCATGCGAGCGAAACGGCAAACTTCATGTCGCCGCTGGGCGTAGAGCCAGGATTGTAGTCGCTGGCAATGGCCATGGGCAGTCCGGCCTGAATCATCTTGCGTGCCGGAGCAAAGGGCATGTTCAGGAAGAACGAGGTGCCCGGCAGCGCCGTGGGAGTGGTGTTGCTGTCGCGCATCATCTCGATGTCGGCATCGGTCATGCTCTCAAGGTGGTCGACCGAGAGGGCGTTATGCTCCACAGCCACTTTCACGCCACCCGAGTCGGCGAGTTCCTGACCATGAATCTTGCCGCGCATGCCAT
>JAEEVB010000230.1 GCA_016287065.1 Muribaculaceae bacterium | reverse complement strand
GCATCGGTGGCCAGCCGGTTGTGGGTGTGGAAATCGAGAATCATGACACGGGGTCGTAACCGCTGCCTCCCCATGGATGGCAACGAAGTATTCTTTTCAGAGCAAGCCAAAAGCCCTTGAATGGGCCATGCTTGCGAATGGCCTCGACGGCATAGTGGCTGCAGGTGGGCTGAAAGCGGCACATGGGCGGGGTGAAGGGTGAGATGCACTTCTGGTAGAACTTGATGGGGAGAATGAGGATCCACCCGAGAGCCTTGAGAATCCATTGGAATGCCCTTTTCGCTATGTCGAGCACTTGTCTCATGACTCCTTGACTTTTTGTGCGATGAGGCTTAGGATGGACTGCATGCACTTCTCGATGTTGTGGTAGTCGGCAATGTCGGTGGACAGATAGACGAGCGCTAAATCGACAGTTTTTCCACTGGTCTCGAGATCGGGGAAGATCAGATGTCGGTTGAGACGATAGGCCTCGCGTATGCGACGGCGCACGAGTACGCGTCCCACTGCGTGGCGAATCTTCTTCTTGGGGACGGTGATCATGAAGCGTGCCTGCGGTTCGCCGGGAATGGCTAGCTGCATGTGATAGACGGCTCGCAGTGGATAGGCAATAGTGCTTTGCCCCTTGCTGAAAAGGGCATCGATGGCCTTGCTACTGCACAGGCGCTGATTCTTGGGAAGGGCGAGCGGCTTCATGCGTGTTGTTGCTTATCATGTGCAAAGTTACAAAAAAATGGTCATGATGTGCAAAATTGGGTGATAAAACACAAGGTTCTGCCAGTGAGCAGAACCTTGTGGAAGGTATCAGAAGGGAAAAATATACTCTTACTTCTGTGCGGCCTTCTTGGCTGCGCGAGTAGCGGCAGCCTTTTTGGCGGCCTCGCTGCGACGGCGGGCTTTCTCGGCCTCGGCAGCGCGCTTGGCATTGCGAGTAGCGGCAGCTTTCCTGGCCGCCTCGCTGCGGCGTCGAGCCAGTTCATCGGGAGTGGCGGGAGCCGATTTGGCGTTGTCGTCTTTCTTGGCCGCCTTCTTGGCCAGTTTCTTCTTGGCCTCTTCGGCTGCCTGCTTTTCGGCAAGCAGTTGCTGACGGTGCTCTTCTTTTTGCACCTTGGCGAGATACTGGTCGATGGCAGCGGGAATCGACGGAGCCTTGGCCGACGTTGTGATGTCGAGCCTGAGTCCGCTATTCTTGATTTCCTCGATGGTCTTTGGGCCCATACCGCCAATGGCGATGTCGCCCTGCACAAAGTTGGGGAAATTGGAGAGGAGCGACTTGATGCCTGAAGGGGTGAAGAGGATAATCATGTCGTAGTCGAAGGGTTCACCGGGTTCGAAGTCATTGCTCACCGTGCGATACATGATGGCAGGTGTATATTTGACCTGATGCTCCTCGATGAGAGAAGCCTTGGTATCGTGCACATCGCTCATGGGGAAGATGAATTTCTCTTTTTTGTGCTTCTCGATGAGGGTGATGAGTTCTTCGACTTTGCCGTTCTCGCTATAGAAGATTTTGCGCTTGCGATACTGGATGTACTTTTGCAGATAGTGTGCCACAGTCTGGCTGAGGCAGAAGTATTTCATCGTGTCGGGAACGTCAAACCTGAGTTCTTTGGCAAGCCTGAAGTAGTGGTCGACGGCAGTGCGTGCAGTGAATATTACGGCAGTGAAATCGGCAGGATTCACCTTAAACTTGCGGAATTCCTTAGAAGAAAGGCCTTCCACTTTTATAAAGGGTCGGAAAACGACAGAAACACCATACTTGGTTTCGAGGTCGAAATAGGGCGACTTTTCAGAAGTCGGTTTAGGCTGGGAAACCAGAATTTTGCTAATTTTCACGTCTTACTGAAATTAGTAATGCAATATGTTACACAAAGAAATTGTACCGACGCAAAATAACACGGGGGGTACAATTTCGACGCTGCAAAGGTACAAAATAAAATAGATACTAGATGACAAATTGTTGAAAAAAATCCTAAAACCTTTGCAAATAAACACGATACGGGCCGAAAAATATAGTATGACCGCCAAAATGAGCATAAAATTGACAGAAGCGGGTGCGACAAGAATGATGCAGACTATTGGAAATAGTAGTAGTCCCAAGAGCGAGTGTGAAGCCTTGAAACCGTTAATCCAAAGGTTGGTGTTGACCTTGTCGCTGAACACGTAGCCCAACACCTTGTAGAGTGCCAGTTGGAGGAGGTAGAAGATGAGGGCGAGCACCGAGAAAGCGGCTGTGTGCAGGAATACATTTGCTTGCAGCGGAGCAGCGAGAGCCGGCACCCATTGCTGAATGCCGAAGAAAAGCAGCATGCCCAGCATGATAGAGGTGTTGAAAATGAGGGCACTCATGAGACGAGTCTCGCTGAGTGTGTGGTCGAAGAACACGTTCTCGCGCTTGCGTGTAGAGAACATGTTGTGGAAGAAGTGGTCGATGTATTTGTAGCCCGACTTGTAGCTGATGGTGATGAGGAAAGCGCCCAGGAGCATGAGTGCCATGGTGCCGGTATCGTGCAGGGGCGAGTGGTTGTGGACCGCTGCCGGTGAACCGGTGGGTAATGCCATGCTGGGCAAGGTCTTGAGGTTGTCGGCCGGTGTGGGCAATGTGTCGGGGCCCGATGGGAACGCCTGCATGTAGTGTGGGGTGAAAGGTGCAGCGACCGAGTCGACAGCATGGGTCGAGTCGGTGACGACAGTGGGTGTGGCGTTGACGGGTTGATTGACGGGCATGGCTTAATACTTGTTTTCGGCCGGTGTAATGCCTTGGTTGATAGAAGACTCGATGCAACTGATGACATCGGCAGGGTTGTCGACGACATTCCACAGCGAGCCGTGTGACAGCTTCATGAAACCCTCTTTGATGGCCTGCTCCACCATGTGGATGAGCGGGTCGTAGTAGTTGCGCGTGTTGAGCACCACGAGGGGCTTGGAGTGCAGGTTGAGCTGCCGCCAGGTGAAGATTTCGAGCAGTTCCTCGAGGGTGCCGCAGCCGCCGGGGAGCGCCACAAAGGCGTCGGCGAGGTTGGCAAGCGTCTGCTTGCGCTCGTGCATGTCGGGGGTGATGATGGTTGAGGTGAGGCGGTCGTATTGCCAGTTGTTGTCGACCATGAATTTGGGGATAACGCCAATGGCAGTGCCGCCGCTGTCGAGCGTGCCGTCGCTCACGGCGCGCATGAGGCCCTCGCGGCCAGCCCCATTGAGGCAGGTCCAACCTTTTTGCCCAATGAGCGAGCCCAGTTCGTAGGCCTGCTGGGCGAAGTCGGGGTGTATGTTGCCGCTCGAAGCACCAAAGACGCACACCTTGAGCGCATCGTTGCTGTTAGTCATATCGTCAAAATCATTATTCATGCCTGCAAAGTTACGATTTTGTTTTGGATTATATATAAAAAGGTGGTGATGAAAAAGAGGGTGGGCCCGAAACGGGGTCCACCCTCAATGGAATGTTATTTATAGATTATAGTAGATCTCAGGAGTATTATTCCTGGTCGCTGTCCCACCATACGGGGATTGTCCAAGCATCGTCCTGACGGTTCCAGAGAGCAGAGTTGCCACTTGCATCGGTCATGCGTGCACCAGGCACCTTCTCGCCAATGGCCTGCAGGTTCTTGCTGTTGTAGTTGTACTCGTGCGAGCACTGACGCCAACGGCGATACTGCTTGCCATCGGGGATGGCGCGCATGGCGGCAGCGTCCTTGCTGTGATAAGCAGGAATGCTCCAACCAAAGAACAAGTTGGGATCGAAGTCATAGCGACGCATATCATTCCAGATCTCATAAGAGAACATGAGAGCAATGCGCTTCTGGGTGAGGATATGACCTAATGTCAGGTCGCTGGCAGTGCCGATACCGTTGTTCACAAAGTTGTCGATGTCGCTTTGTTCAATTGGAGTGAATGATGGGCAGTCTTTGAGCGAAGCATCCTCGCCAATCCAAACATTCAGTTTGTCATTCATCAACTCAATTGAAGCCTGAACACCTTTCTTATAAGCCTCATAGGCTTCAGCTTTCAAGCCTTGCTTGAAGAGCACCTCGGCACGGATGAAGCAGCATTCTGCATAGGTTCCGATGTAGGTGGGTGAGCTTAC
>JAEEVB010000009.1 GCA_016287065.1 Muribaculaceae bacterium | reverse complement strand
TTCTTTAAAAATATGCAAAATGGAAAGGGCTTGGCGGCGATATTACGAATAAAGTAGTATCTTTGTCACAATAAATAGCACAAAATGAGAAAAAGCTTGCTCATATCGCTGATGTTGTTCCCGTTGCTGCTGAGCAGCTGCTTCACAGGTGTGGAGGGCACCAAGAAGGTGACTGATAAAGACGTTGCCAAGGTGCTTCAGCAACCCTCAGGTGATTCGCACACTGAGCAGCAACTGTTGCAACTCACACGGGCCGACTCGGTGGCGACGTGGCCAGTGGGTAAGCGTTTCTTTGTGTGCGACGATCAGGCTCGGCTCATGTTCCTGCCCAGTGCCGAGTATAGCACCGACACGTTGCGATTGGGCGGCAAGAGTGTGAGTTATGCGGGCTACACCACCGGCAGCCTGCTCGACAATAACAGTCTGGTGACCTTGCAGTTTACCGATGGCGTTCACACCTACAGTTACCGCACCGGCAAGGAACTTGCCGACCTGCATCCCGGTTACAGCATTCCCTTTTTCATCGACGAGGATGTGGTGAACCGGGCTCGACAGCAACTGGATGGGAAAACATTTTACATCAAGACGCGCATCTGGTACGAACCCGAAAATGAAGTGATGAAAGACGGTCGCCAGTTCATTCCTGTGAAAATCGTGAAGGTTGAGCCAGGCAACAAGGTGTATGCACTGAAGTTGACCTTCGAGGCACAGGACAATGGCGAGCAAGCCATGGTGTGGATCGCCGACGACACAAAGGCGCTTCGCCAGCGCAGTTTCGATGCCTTGTTCTCGGTCGCCGATGTGCGCAAGAACTATCCTCACATCACTGCCGATGTCTGGGAACACATTGTGCATGGCACAGTGCAGGTCGATATGACCAAGGAGGAATGCCAGCTGTCGTTGGGTGCTCCTAAAAGCATCAACCGGTTGCCTAACCAGAACGGACTCAGGGAGTACTGGTACTATGATGGTGGTGTTTACCTCTATTTTGAAGACGGACTATTGAAGACCTTCAGGAAGTGAAAAATATGCTTGAGATAGAATTTTTGGGAACGGGAACATCGACGGGCGTCCCTCAAATCAGGTGTGACTGCCATGTGTGCCAGTCGGCCGACCCGCATGACAAGCGCTTGCGTGCCAGCGCCATCGTGCGCTACAAAGGAAAACGGCTACTGCTCGACTGCGGTCCCGATTTTCGCCAGCAGATGCTCACGGCAAGCAACAACGACCTCGATGCCCTGCTCATTACCCACATCCACTACGACCATGTGGGCGGCATCGACGATCTGCGTGCCTACTGCATAGATGGCGATTTCCCCATATATGCCCGTCAGGATGTGATCGACGACCTCAAGGCACGGTTGCCTTACTGTTTTGCCGAACATCTTTATATGGGCGTGCCACGGTTGGCAGTGACGCCTATTGAGGAAAATGTGCCGTTCAGCATAGGCGATGTGGAAATCCTGCCCTTGTCGGTCATGCACTACAAGTTACCAATTCTGGGCTTCAAGATAGGTCCGCTGGCCTATATCACCGACTGCAAGACCATCGATGACCGTGTGGTGGAGCAATTGCGTCATATGCCGCTACTGGTAATCAATGCCCTGCGTCAGCGCGAGCATTTGTCGCACATGTCGCTCAGCGAGACGCTCGCCGTGGTTGAGAAGATTCAACCGGGTCGCGCCATTCTCATCCACATGAGTCACGATATGGGCCAGCATGCCGAGGTGAACAAGCGTTTGCCCGCTGGCGTCGAACTGGCCTACGATGGTATGGTGGTGCAGGTTAACGATTAATTTTTGTTGCATAAATAAAGGATAATATCTATTTTTGCAGCGCAATGCAGTTGAAACGCAAAGAGAAAATATCGTCGTGGATATTGCTGTCGGTCTTTTTGCCGATGGTGCTCTTGTCGTCGCTGCATGTGCACTATGAACAAAATGCGGTCGATACCACTTGCGAGCAATGCGAGTGTCATGTGCAGCACACCGGTCACCTGACGGTCGAGAAGGCCAGTGTTGACGATTGCGTGCTGTGCCGATTCCTGGGCCAGGACTTTGTCACGGCCATGGGCGTAGTCATGATGCTCATGTTCAGTCTGGTAGTGGTGCAAAGCGTGTTCATCAGTCCCTCGCATTGCCAGAAATGCGTGACTGGCATTTACCGCAGGGGACCTCCGTTGCTGTGATGAGAACAGACATTTGATTTTTTCCACTTTTTAATTAAAAATCTCCATGAGTGTGTGCCTGCACATGCGTCGTGGTCACTATTGTGGCGCGGCGGTGTGTGGTGCGGGCATGTGCTGATGGGCAAATCATCACAGAACAATGAAAATAAATAGACATATTATTACAAACCTGATTGCAATCGCCAGTGTGATTCCGGCTTTTGCGCAAGAAAAACAAGTAGAAATAGACACAACCGATGTGTTTTATCGTCACTTGAACCTGAAAGAAGTAGTGGTGACGGGTGCTACAGGCGAAACCCGTCTTAAGAACTCTTCCGCACCCGTCAAGATGCTCACGGGTCGCGAGATGCAGGCACTCTCGGCATCTAATGTAATCGATGCGATATCCACCCAGCCTGGTGTGTCGCAAATTACCACCGGCAGCGGTATTTCTAAACCCGTGATTCGTGGTCTGGGCTACAACCGCATTGTGGTGGTGAACGACGGCATCAGGCAAGAAGGGCAGCAGTGGGGCGATGAGCATGGCATTGAGGTCGATGGCCAAAGTGTGGGTTCGGTCGAGATACTCAAGGGCCCCGCCAGTCTCGTGTATGGCTCCGATGCCATGGCGGGTGTCATCAAGTTTAACCCCTATCCGGTGGTTCCGTTGGGCAAGATCAAGTTGAACCTGTCGACCGAGTATCAGACCAATAATGGCCTGTTCGACTACTCGCTCAACTTTGCCGGTAACAAGCAGGGCATATTGTGGGACCTGCGCTACAGCGAGAAAATGGCACATGAATACAAGAACAAGTGCGATGGCTATGTGCCTAATTCGCAGTTCCACGAGCGTGCCTTGCGCGGCATGCTGGGCCTGAACCGCAACTGGGGTAAGTCGCAACTCATCGTGTCGCATTATCACATCACTCCCAGCATCATTGAGGGCGAGCGTGACAGCGAAACGGGCGAACTTGAGGTTCCCTACGGTAAACTCAAGACCTATCATCACGGCATGCCTTACCAGCAGGTCTATCACACCAAGGCGGTGCTGAACAACACCTTTTATGTGGGCGATGACCGTCTGAATGTGCTGCTGGGCTATCAGCAGAACCGCCGTCAGGAGTTTGAAGAGGCCGAGCACCCAAACGACTATGCGCTCTTCTTCAAGTTGCACACGGTGAATTACAATGTGAACTACATCACGCGCGACTTCGGTGGCTGGAAGTTCACCGGCGGCGTGAACGGCATGTGGCAGCGTTCGCTGAATCTGGGCGAGGAGTATCTGATACCCGAATACCGGCTCACCGATGTGGGTGTGTTTGCCACAGTCACCCGCGAGTGGAGCAAGTGGGTGCTGAACGGTGGTGTGCGCTACGATTATCGTCACTTGAATAGTGCAGAACTCACTGAAGACGGCGTGGTTAGGTTTGCACCCTTCAAGAAAAATTTCAATGGTGTTACTGGTAGCCTTGGAGCCGTGTTTCATGCTACCGATGCACTCAACCTGAAACTGAATGTGTCGCGCGGTTTCCGTGCGCCCAATGTGAGCGAACTTGCGTCGAACGGTGTGCACGAGGGGTCGGTGCGTTATGAACTTGGCAATGTGAATTTGAAACCCGAGTACAGTTGGCAGTTCGACTTCTCGATGGATTATACGAGCCGCTTCTTCAGCGCCGAACTGGCCCTGTTCTGTAACCGCATCGACAACTACATTTATCTGCACCGCGTGAACGAGGTGATAGAAGAGGGCTACATGACCTATCGCTTCGACAGTGGCGATTCGCGATTGTTGGGCGCCGAGGTGAGCCTTGATGTTCACCCCATCCACTCGCTGCATCTGGGCACCTCGTTCAGCATGGTCGATGCCGTGCAGTTGCATCAGCCCGAAGAGAGCAAATACTTGCCCTTCACGCCCGCTCCGCGCTGGCAAGTCGATGCCAAGTATGAGTTGAACCATCACGGCAAGGTGTTCTGCAACAGTTTTGTGTCGGTGGGCCTTGACTACAATTTCAAGCAAAACCACTACTATAAGGCCGACAATACCGAGACGGCTACACCCGCCTATGCGCTGCTCAATGCCACCATTGGCACCGACATCAATGTGCATGGCAAGCATGTGGCATCGGTCTATGTGATAGGCAGCAACCTGACAGATAAGGTGTATCAGAGCCATTTGAGCCGACTGAAATATGCCGATGTCAATCCCGTCACAGGTCGCCAGGGTGTGAGCAACATGGGCCGCAACATCACCTTCAAGGTGGTGGTGCCACTGATGTTCTGATAGTTATTCCTTTTTTAAGGATATCTCTGAGCGCTCAGACCTCTTGATAGGTTTATAAAAAATCATAAATTCGGTGTTAATGGTAATTAATGCCGAATTTTTATTTTAATAAGCAAAATGAAAGAACTATCTTTGTAAGTTATTTTGACTAAAGATACACAAGTGGAAGAAATTAGAAATATAGCCATACTGGGCAGCACGGGCTCGATAGGGCGCCAGACGCTCGATGTGATAGCCGAGTATCCGCGTCTTTTCAAGGCATGGATGCTTGTGGCCAACAGCAGTGCCGACTTGCTGATATCCCAGGCTCGCCTGTTCAGGCCCAAGGTGGTTGTGATAGGCAACGAGGAATATTACGGTTATGTGAAGTCGGAACTCGACGATCTGCCTATCGAGGTGCTATGTGGCGCTCAAGCGATTGCCGATGTGGTAACTCGTCCTGAAATCGACACGGTGGTGACTGCCATGGTGGGCTATAGCGGATTGGCGCCTACTATCAAGGCGATAGAGGCGGGAAAGAAGATTGCCCTTGCCAACAAGGAAACACTTGTGGTGGCGGGCGATCTCATCACACGCCTGCTGGCCAGGAGCCGCAGCGTGATGTACCCTGTCGACTCAGAGCACGGTGCCTTTTATCAGTGCCTGATGGGCGAGAACCACGAAGATGTGGCAAAACTGATACTCACCGCTTCGGGTGGCCCGTTCAGAACCTGGCCCAAGGAGCAGCTTGAGGTGGCTACTGTCGACGATGCGCTGCGTCACCCCAACTGGAGCATGGGCGCGAAAATCACAATCGACTCGGCCACGATGATGAACAAGGGCTTTGAGATGCTTGAAGCCAAGTGGCTCTTTGGCGTTTCACACCGCGATATCGAGATTGTGGTGCACCCGCAGTCCATTGTGCACTCGATGGTAGAGTTTGTCGACGGGTCGGTGAAGGCGCAGTTGGGCTTGCCCGACATGCACCTGCCCATCAGGTTCGCGCTGGGTTTGCCCGGTCGCCTGCCGACCGACCAGTATCGCATGAGCATAGGCGATTACAGTCATCTCACCTTCGAGAAGCCCGACTTCGAGAAGTTCCCGCTGTTGCGTGTTGCCTATGAGGCAGCCGAGCGGGGCGGCAATGTGCCCTGTGTGGTGAATGCTGCCAACGAGATTGCCGTGGCTGCCTTCCTGGAGCGAAAAATTAAGTTTAACGATATTTACAGAATTATTCATGCGGCCATGTCGTGGGCTCCCTTTGTGGAAGAACCGACATACGAGGACTATGTGCGCACCAACGAGGAAACGCGCCGTTATGCCGCAACAATCATTTGAAAAAAATTGAAAAACAGAAATGAGCACATTTTGGTTAAAAGCATTTGAACTGATCGTATCGCTGGGTTTGTTGGTGTTTATCCACGAGTTGGGACACTACACATTCTCGCGACTCTTCAAGGTAAAGGTCGACAAATTCTACTTGTTCTTCAACCCCTGGTTCTCGATTGTGTCGTGGAACCCCAAGAAGCACAAGGTCACTTTCTTCAAGAATCCCAAAGACCCGAAACCTGCCGAAAACGAAGATAAACAAGAAACAGATATCGCCGACGCTGCTCCAGCCGAGGTGCCAACGCATAAAGAAATCCAGGCTGAAGAGATGCCCGAAAACGGCAAGTCGACCTGGCGCGACACCACTTATGGAATTGGCTGGCTGCCCCTGGGTGGCTATTGCGCCATCAATGGCATGATCGACGAGACCACCAATGCAAAGGATTTGAGCAATGAAGTTCATCCATGGGAGTTCCGTGCCAAGCCCGCTTGGCAACGCCTGCTCATCATGGTGGGTGGTGTGCTGTTCAACTTCCTGCTTGCCATTGTGATTTATGCAGGCATGGTCTACTACTGGGGTGAGGAATATCTGCCTTTCAAGAGTGCAACCGATGGTCTTGTGTACAGCGAAACTGCCCACAAGGCTGGTTTTGTTGACAACGACATTCCGCTTACAGCCGATGGTGCTCAGGTGGAATTCTTCGACACCGACCAACTCAAGATTTTGTCGGCCAGCAAGGTGCAGGTGCTTCGTGGCACTGATACGGTCACGCTCAACTTGCCCAAGAACTTCATGATGCAGGTGAATAGCGACCTGGAGAATGACATTCAGTTCATGACGGTGAATGTGCCCGTTGTGGTGAAGCAGACCCAACCTCGCGGCGGTGCCGAGAAGGCCGGCCTGAAAGAGGGCGACAAGTTCCTTGCCGTGAACGGTGTGCCGACCAAGACCTATGAGGTGTTTACCGAGAATCTCAAGAAAAACAAGAGCAAGACTGTGCCCATGACGCTGTTGCGTGGAGCCGACACCCTCACGGTGAATGTGGAGATTGACGGCGACGGCAAACTGGGCTTTGAACTGCAGAACGATGCATCAAAGATCTTCAAGACGGTGAACCACAGCTACAACATTTTCCAGTCGATACCGCGTGGCATCGAGAAGGGCTGCAAGCAGTTGGTCGACTATGTGAAGGCATTCAAATATGTGTTCACCAGCGAGGGTGCCAAGAGTCTGGGCGGCTTTGGTTCAATTGGCCACATCTTCCCCGATCATTGGGATTGGTACAGTTTCTGGAGCATTACGGCATTCCTGTCGGTTATCTTGGCATTCATGAACATCCTGCCCATTCCGGCACTCGATGGCGGCCATGTGCTGTTCCTGCTGTTTGAGATTATCTTCAGACGCAAGCCCAGCGAGAAATTCATGGAGCGCGCCCAGATGGCAGGCATGATCTTCCTGATAGCACTGCTGCTCTTTGCCAACGGTAACGACATTTACCGCTTCTTCTTCAAGTAAATAACTATTGATAGCATAAAAGATGGTATATAAACGAGTGATATTGCGTCGGGGCAAGGAGGAATCGTTGAAGCGGTTCCACCCCTGGGTGTTCTCGGGTGCGATTGAGCGCATGGACGATGTGGAAGAGGGCGACCTCGTGTCGGTCTACAGTCACGAAGGCGAGCACATTGGCAATGGCCACTACCAGATAGGGAGCATTGCGGTGCGCATATTGGCATTTGACGATAGCGAAATCGATGCCGCGTTCTTCGAGCAGAGGCTGCTTGCCGCCTACAAGATGCGTCAGGCGCTCGATTTGATCAGGGAAGACAACAATGCCTTCCGTCTGGTGCATGGCGAGGGCGACTTTCTGCCCGGTCTGGTAATCGACATTTATGGTCACACTGCCGTGATGCAGGCACACTCGCCTGGCATGCACTTTGCCCGCAACCTGATTGCCGATGCACTCACCCGCCTGCCCGACGGGCTGGTAAAGAATGTGTACTACAAGAGCGAGACCACATTGCCCTACAAGGCTCATCTCGACCCGCAGAATGCTTATATCGTGGGCGAGTATGACCAGGATGTGGCCATGGAGAACGGTCTGCAGTTCCATGTCGATTGGCTCAAGGGCCAGAAGACGGGTTTCTTTGTCGACCAGCGCGAGAACCGCAGTCTGCTCGAGCACTATGCGCAGGGTAGGAGAGTGCTGAACATGTTCTGCTACACCGGTGGCTTCTCGTTCTATGCCTTGCGAGGCGGAGCGCAGCTGGTGCACTCGGTCGACAGTTCGGCCAAGGCCATCAGTCTCACCGATGCCAATGTGACGCTCAACTTCCCAGAGTGTGATCGCCACGAGTCGTTTGCCGTAGATGCCTTCAAGTATCTTGCTGAGATGGAGAAGGATGCCTACGACCTCATCATCCTTGACCCGCCCGCCTTTGCCAAGCACAAGACCGCCCTCAAGAATGCGCTCATAGGTTACCGCAAACTCAATGTCAAGGCTTTCGAAAAAATTGCCTCGGGTGGCATTCTGTTCACCTTCTCGTGCTCACAGGCGGTGAACAAGGAGCAGTTCCGGTTGGCAGTGTTCAGCGCTGCAGCCATAGCACGGCGCAAGGTGCGCATCCTGCATCAGCTCACGCAGCCAGCCGACCATCCCATCAACATCTATCACCCCGAGGGCGAGTACCTGAAGGGACTGGTGCTCTATGTGGAATGAAACAAGTATTAACTCATAATATCATTAAAGATGAAAAAGATGCTTAAACCCGTAGCAATGGCCATGCTGGCATGTGCCATGCTTGTAGCACCCGCACGCTCGTTGGCGCAGGAAGAGTACAATTTCGCTGGCCATGAAATGTCGGTGTCCGACATTGTCAAGGAGTGGCACAACCAGAACCTGTACTCGGCCGGCAGCGTGCTCAGCAAGATGACGATCAAGAACTACTTTGTGGGTTTGGCTTATGCCTATCCCAACTACTTGCTTCATGCTGGAGTAGACTACTTGCTGGGCCTTGACACCGAAAATATCTTTGATGGAATGGTGCTTGACGAAAAGAATGGCTATTTCAAGGCCGAAGTCTTCACCGAACTCGTCAATAAGGTGGAGATGTGCTATTGGCGCACCGACGATGGTGGCGTGCTCGTGGGTGTGGCCTTTATTGGCGACGAGTATCGCTATGACGGCAACGATGCCCTCGACCCGATATTGCCAGGCGAGGACCTCGATGACCGTACAACAGTGTGTGTCAACGACTTGATGTTCTTCAAGATCAATAGCGGTGAGATGATTTGGCGTCCGCGCACACCCGAGGTGATGTGTGGTCAGAAGTTTGACTTCAGGAAGTACGACATTGAACTGCCTCGCGTGGGCAAGAACATAAAACTCACACACAATGACAATCCCAAGAAGAGTGTGGTGCTCAAGTGGACCGGAAGCAACTTCACTGTGTCTAAGAATTGAAAATAAAATCATTTTAAACATATACCTATGAAAAAAACTTTTTTAGCTGTTATGACAGCATTGATTTCAACAACAGGTGCTATGGCACAAGATTTTAACTACAATGTAGACCGCTTTGCCGACATCGAGGTACTGCGCTACCAGGTGCCTGGTTTCGACGAACTCTCGTTGAACCAGAAGAAGCTGGTCTATTACCTGACCGAAGCCGCTCAGCAGGGTCGCGACATTCTCACCGACCAGAACGGCAAGTACAACCTGCAGATTCGCCAACTGGTGGAGGCTGTTTACACCAACTTCAAGGGCGACCGCACGAGCGCCGATTTCAAAGGCCTTGAACTCTACCTGAAGCAAATTTGGTTTGGCAATGGCATTCACCATCACTATTCGCAAGACAAGTTCGTACCTCAGTTCTCACAGGCTTTCTTCGATGCTCAAGTGAAAGAACTACCTAAGGACAAACTGCCACTGTGCAAGGGTCAGACACTCGACCAGATGCTCACCGTGCTCGACCGCGTGATTTTCGATCCCACCTACATGGCCAAGCGCGTGAATCAGGCCGATGGCGAAGACCTCATCGTGACCAGTGCCAACAACCTCTATGAGGGTGTGACTCAGGCCGAGGTAGAAGCTTACTTCGATGCGCTGAAAGACCCCAACGATGCCACTCCCATCTCTTACGGTTTGAACACCAAGGTGGTGAAGGAGAACGGCAAGGTGGTGGAGAAACCCTACAAGGTGGGTGGACTCTACTCCCGTGCTATCGTCAACATTGTCTACTGGTTGCAGAAGGCTGCCGAGGTGGCTGAGAACGACGCTCAAAGAGCTCATATCGAGAAACTTATTGAATTCTATGAGACAGGCGACCTCAAGACCTTCGATGACTACTCGATTCTGTGGGCCGAAGACACCAAGAGCGACATCGACTTCATCAATGCCTTTATCGAGAGCTACGGCGATCCTCTGGGCATGACTGCCAACTGGGAGAGCATCGTGAACTTCCGCAACAACGAGGCTTCGCGTCGCACTTCTATCATCAGCGGCAACGCACAGTGGTTCGAGGACAACTCGCCAGTTGACCCCCGCTTCAAAAAGAAAAATGTGAAGGGCGTGAGCGCCAAGGTGATTACCGCTGCCATCCTGGCTGGCGACAGCTATCCCTCAACTCCCATCGGCATCAACCTGCCCAACAGCAACTGGATTCGCGCCGCACACGGCTCTAAGAGCGTGACGCTCGAGAACATCACCGATGCCTACGACGAGGCTTCGAAAGGCTCGGGCATGAACGAGGAATTTGCCTATAGTAATGTTGAGGTAGAGATGATGAAGAAGCACCTCACTCTGGCCGACAAACTGCACACCGACCTGCACGAGTGCCTGGGCCATGCTTCGGGCCAACTGCTCCCTGGTGTTGATCCCGACGCTCTCAAGGCCTACGGTGCTACCCTCGAGGAAGGCCGTGCCGACCTCTTTGCCCTCTACTATCTGGGCGATCCCAAACTCGTTGAACTGGGCATCTTCGACGATCCCAACGCATATCAGGCCGAGTACTACAAGTACATCATGAACGGTCTGCTCACCCAGCTCACCCGCATCGAGCCGGGCAAGAACATTGAGGAGAGCCACATGCGCAACCGCAAGTTCATCAGCGAGTGGTGCTTGGAGAAAGGCAAGAAGGACAAGGTGATCCAAATCGTGAAGCGCAATGGTAAGACCTACGTGAAGATTAACGACTACAAGAAACTCCGCAACCTCTTTGGCCAACTGCTCAAGGAAGTGCAGCGCATCAAGAGCGAGGGCGACTTTGAGGCTGGCCGCAAACTGGTAGAAACCTACGGTGTGAAGGTCGATCCCAAGATTCACAAGGAAATCCTGAAACGCTACGAGGCGCTCAACATCGCTCCCTACAAGGGCTTTGTGAACCCCGTCTACAAGCCCGTCTATGACAAGAACGGCAACATTACCGATGTGAAGGTTACCTATGGCGAGAACTACATCGACCAGATGCTCCGCTACTCGCGCGACTACAGCCCCCTCACCAAGTAACAGCACGACCGACGAACCAATAGCATTGAAACGGTGACGAATTGTCACCAGTTCAACAGCTGGTTCATGGTTAATCAAATATGAACTGCACCCCAAAAGTTAGATACAAAACTTTTGGGGTGCAGGTTTTATCTACTACACGTTTTATCGAACACTCTAAATTCTCATCTGGACATCAGTTTGCTCTCAAAATGATATTGATAAGGGCTGTGACGTCGAGCACATTCACGTCCTCGTCACCGTTCACGTTGGCAGCATCGGTCGTGGGGATGACTTTGAGAATCATGTTGATGAGGGTTGTGACATCCAGCACATTCACTTTCTGGTCACCGTTCACGTCACCTTGCATGCTTTGTGATGGATTGCTGATGATTACATTTTCGGCGGGCATGATGAGCGTCCATGTGCCATCCTCGTTGTCATTGAGGCTACCCGCACTAGCCACAAACTCGCACTCAGTGTCGTCCATCAAGTCGATGTAGAGATTCACCTGCTGATTCTTGCCTGCATACACCTTATTGTTGTAGGCGATTCCCACTGTAGCCTCTTCAACAAGATCAACCACCACATTATAGTCGCCAGTAATGGTGTAGCCCTTCATGGCAACACCTTCAGCATCCTGGCCGCGGATGCCGCCGTTGGCGGTGTTTGGTGCATAGTAGTTGTTCAGGTGCGAGTAGTTGATACCATTGTTGTAACCAATGATGCCGCCCACATCACTACTGCCTGTGATTATGCCAAGATTGAGACTTGAATATACTGAGCCTTGGTAATGGTAGCCTACGATGCCGCCCACATTATTTCCTCCTGATGATACTCGCCCTTCGTTGACACAATTCTCCACATTTCCTCCAGTATATGCCACGATGCCTCCTGCCGATTTGTTGTCTGCGGTAACGTTCCCATAGTTGCAGCAATTCAGCACAACATTATAATTCATTGCGGCGATTCCACCAGAGTTCCGATATCCAGATATTTCAGCGTAGTTGATGCAGCCTTCAATTCTTCCGCGGTTCATGCCACAAATGGCTGCAGTGTATTGCGTTCCTGGAACCTGCGAACCGCTGCCAAGGATCAAATTCTTCACCACTCCATTTTCGCCGATTTGCCCAAACAAACCTGTGTAATTACTTCCTGATACAATGGTGACATTGCTCAAGGTGTGTCCTTTACCGTCAAATTTTCCTTGGAACTGATTGCTGCCTGAACCAATAATCTTATATTCCTTGCCGGTGTAGTCAAGGTCGGCATCAAGAACGAAATAAACATTGGTATAGTCCATCTCAGTAATTCTTTCTGCAACACGGCTCATGGCATTGACCGAGCAGATGCGGTAGGGGTCGGTCTGGGTGCCGCTGCCATACCACTCCGAACTGCCACCTATGGGGTCGATGGTGAATGTGGCGGTGGTGCTGTTGGTGAAGTCGCCTATGCCAGTGATGGTGAGGGTGTATTCACCTACTTCCACCATTGGGTTCTGGGGAAGGGTGATGGTGTAGTGTGTGCCTTCAATGAGCACCGTGTTGGCTCCGTCTTTTATGTCGGTTATGGTCACTGCTGGAGTGAGTGCCTCGCCGGTGTATTCCTGAGTGGGGATGTTGATTTTGAACCATTGCGAATAGGCGATGTCGCGCTGGTAGTCGATGCCTGTGGCGCTGATGGTGACATCCTCGGCGGGCATATAAAACACTTTGTATTCAACGCCACCCATCATGTCGTCGGTCATGGGCACGCCATTGGCGATGAATTGTGCGTTGTCGTTGTTGTGAATCACATATCCGGCGGGGTCGAGCAGGTTGAGACTCATCCACATGGTGGTGCCAGGCTTATAATAGTTAGTGCCATTGTCGCTATACACGACCGACGAGTTGGCGCTGCCTGCTACCCACTCGGTATAGTTGAGTTTGCCCATCCAGGTGGCACCATCAATATTTTGGCCATTCACGCCACCTATGGTTCGTTCGCTACGGTAATAATTAGAGGAGAACTCACATTGGTTGCTTTTATTGCCGGCAATGCCGCCCACCTGATTGCTACCAATCACTGTGGCCAGACTGATGCACGACCACACTTTGCCGCCATTGTAACCCACGATGCCTCCCAAGGTGTTCACACCATTGATGTCGGCATTGGTCACAGTGGCTTTGCTCGTGCAATTGCTGATGATGCCCATGTTCTCGCCTGCAATGCCACCGAAGCCTGCACTGCTTGTCACAATTTGTGCTAAGTGGTCAGGGTCAACCGACACGATGACACCACTTTTCACTTGGCAGTCATAAATGCCGGCGTTATTATTAACGCAGCCGGCAATGGCTCCACTGTTGCCCCATCCCATAATGGTGGAGGTGATATTTGAGCTGCCTATAGTGAGGTTCTTGACTACGGCTCCATAGCCAAGTTCTCCAAACAGGCCTATGCCATAGAAATCGCCCATCGGACGGATGTTTAGGTCGTTGATGGTGTACCCGTTGCCGTCAAAGGTGCCGCAGAATTTTTGCGTTCCTGTCGACGAGTTGCTGCCGCTACCAGTGGTGTAATACTTGCCGCCAATGGGAGTAAAGGGCTCAATCCAGCAGCTGAACGACTGGGTCATTTTAAAATACTTGTTTTCATAACTGTTGCCGTTGTTCACATCGGCAGCGAGTTGACGCAAGTGTTGGGGATTTTCAATACGATAAGGGTCGGCTGGCGTACCGCTTCCGCCTCCGAAAGCGCTGTCGGCCCACACAGTTGCGGGCATGGTGAGGAGTGCCGTCGCGAGGGCGAGCGCTCTCCAGAATGTCTGCTTCTTGTTCATGTCGTTTGTTTTGTTGTTTTAGTTAAATGATAAATGGTGTGTATTATAATTGTGATTATTTCACTTGATCTTCCAGAATATTGGTGTTTAGTGCAATTGAAATCTGCGCCAGCGTCGAGAGCGTGAAATTGTGTGTGCCATGCAACCAGCGCGACACCTCGCCTTGCGAGTGGTGGACGGCAGCGGCTAGGTCTTTGTGTGTCATGCCACGCTCAAAGAGGCACTGCTCGATGCGGTGTGCTATCTTCTTCGACATCTTATGCATCAGTTCTTCTTGCATAACATTTATCCGGGCCATTTCTTGTGTCATCTGTTTTGCCATAGTTCCTGAAATTTGTTGCAAAGCTAAGCACAATTGTTTGAATAATTGCTATAAAAAGCAAGAAAATTGCTTTAAAAGGCAAATATTTAACTTTTGAGAACGAATATTCACAATACTTTGCGAAAAACCCTAAACCATCAATTTGGTGAATTTATTGATTCATAAAATGATATTTATGATGGTGGTCACGTCGACCACATCCGTAGAATAGCGTTCAAGCATTCCTCATCTCTCACTTGGCTGTAAGCCTATTATCCTTCATGCGCAGGATGTATTGTTCAATGATGGCCTCTATTTGGCGTTGCATGAAGGGCAGTTGCGGGAAGCGCTGTTTCTGTTTCAGCAGGTTGTGCTTGAGTGAGAAGTCGTTGCGGAACTCGTAGATGCCTATGAGTTTGTTGCCGCTATATTCAATCATGAGCGAGTCGAGGTAATACATCGAGAGGCCGTTGCGGTCGTTGAACGCGTAGTTGACAAAGGTGGAGTCGGTGCTGAACACATCCTTGCCAAACGAGAAATAGGGTTTCTGGTAGTTGAGCAACGAGAGCAGGGTGGGGGTGATGTCGGTCTGCTGCATGAGCCGCGTGGAGTCGCATTTCACGGGTAGCTGCCCGCCGGGAGTGTAGAAGAAGATGGGGATGAGGAAGCGCCCCATCTCGTTGTTGTAGTCGTCGCGGCACGGCACACCGCAGTGATCGGCGCTGAAGACGAAGACGGTGTTCTTGAACCAGGGTTTGTCCTTCACCCTTTCAAAGTATTGCTTGATGGCATAGTCGGCATAGCTGATGACCTTGTGCATGGGAATCTCGCCACGGGTGAATTTGTTCTTGTACTGGTCGGGCACCTTGAAGGGGTCGTGGCTCGAAGCGGTAAAGACGGTGAGGAAGAACGGTTTGCCCTGCTGTGCAATTTTGTCGGTCTTGTCGGCGAAGTATTTCAAATAAGGCTCATCGAAGATGGCCCAGGTGCCGTCGAAGTCCTTGTCGTGGCCATACTCGTCCATGCCGTAGTAGCTGTCGAAACCAATGGAGTTGCTGAAACCCTTGAAACCCAGTGTGGTGTTAGGCGCGCCGTGGAAGAAGGCAGTAGTATAGCCTTCGTCCTTCAACATCTCAGGCAGTCCCTGCAGGGTATTGTTGGAGTAAAAATAGTAGCAATAGGGCTCAATATAGCGCGGAACGCCTGCAAAACTTGCCGGCATGGCATCGACCGAACGTATGCCGTTGGCAAAACCATACTGGAAGCAATAGCTTTGCGTGAGCAGCGAGTCAAGGAAGGGCGTGTAGCCTTTGTAGCGGCCGCCATCCTTGTCTTTGTTGAAGTAGCCCATATATTCCATCGAGAAGCTCTCCATGAGGAAAACCACCACATTCAGTTTTTGCATCTCGCCTCCCTTGGGAGTGAGGTTGTGAATGGGGTTGAAGATGTCGTCGAGGTTCTGCCCCTCGGCAAAGAATTTGGGGTCTTCATAGCCTTTCTTGTGCAGGGTGGTGATGAGCGTAAAAGGCGTGTTGAGCACGATGGCCGCCTCATGAGGATTCTTGCAGTAGATGGTGGCAGAGTCCTGACGCAGCGGGTGCATCTTAAAGCCAAGGCCGCCTCGCAGTCCGCCCAGGGTGAGCAGCATAACGATGACGAAGATGGCGCCGTGAACAGGGTAATACACTTTGTTCGGTGGGAAATCGCCCCTTTCGCGTTTCTTCTTGATGGGATTATAGTAGAGGAAGATGAGGGCGGCAATTATCGCGATGCCGAAGAGCCACGCTTGCCAGTAGCCGGTAATGCTGTGCAACACGATGGTGCCTAGGTTGCTCTCGCCTCCAAATTCCGAGAAGATGGTTGCCGTGGTGCGCCGGCCGCCGAACTCGAAATAGACGATATCGGCCACGTTCACCACAATGCCCAGAATGTTGATGACGAGGAACAGTATTTTCACAATCTTCTGATACTTGGGGGTATGGCGTGCCTTGATGGGCAGGAACTGAAGACCAATGCACAGCGCATTGAGGTAGCACAGGGCACTCAAGTCAAATCGCAGTCCACCCCAGGAGATGGTCATCATGTCGCTGAAGGTGACATCCTGGAAACTGTCAATGTTCATATAGTAGAAAACCCATCTCGTGAGCATGTAAATGACCATGAGAATCAAGAAATTCACAGCCATGACGAAGCCGGGCTGGTACTTGAGTCGCTTGAGTTGCAATTTAAAATCCATCGTTGTAATCTATAACTACAATTTGCATCTATTTATTTTGATGGGCAAAATTACAACTTTTTTTGTTAGAAATGGTGCGAGTAGTGGCAGTTTTGGGATATTTTTAGTGCAAAGAGTGTGGCGGTGTCGCATTTTATTACTAAATTTGCACATTCTTGACATTTGGTCAAACCATCATCAATATGACGGATAGTATTAACGAGAATAAATTCAAACTGTTGGCCGGTCCCTGCGTCATTGAGTCGGAGGAGAATGTGCTCTTCATGGCCGAGTCGCTGAAGCGCATTGTGGAGAAATTCGACATCGACTTCTACTTCAAGGCGTCGTGGGACAAGGCAAACCGCACCAAGGCCATCAATTATCGTGGCCCCGGGCTTGAGGAAGGCTTGCGCATCCTCGAGAAGGCGAAGACTGAGGTTGGGGTGAAGATTGTGACCGACATACACGAACCCAGCCAGGCCGCTCATGTGGCTCAGGTGGCCGACATCATTCAGATTCCGGCATTCCTGTGCCGCCAGACCGACTTGCTCAAGGCTGCCGCCGAAACGGGCAAGATTGTCAACATCAAGAAGGCTCAGTTCTCGAGCCCCGAGGAGATGGCCAATGTGGTGAGCAAGATGGAATATTTTGGTTGCAAGCAGTTCATGCTTTGCGAGCGCGGCAACTGCTTTGGCTACAACAATCTGGTGGTTGATATGACAGGGCTTGTACGCCTGTCCCGACTGGGTTGCCCGGTGCTGTTTGATGCCACTCACAGTGTGCAGATTAGTGGCGGTGCACTCGACCACGGCAACAGCGGCAAGAGCGAGTTTGTGCCTTATCTGGCCAAGGCTGCAGTGGCCACAGGTGTGCTTTCGGGCTTGTTCATGGAAGTGCACAACGACCCTGCATCGGCTCTGTGCGACGGCAGCTGCATGCTGCGACTCGACCGCACCGAGGCTTTGCTCGACCAACTCATGAGAATCAGAGCGATAGCACAAGAATCATAAGACAACAGAGACATGCTCATACTGAAGCGAATAACGCATAACACCATTTGGGGAGGTCCCAAGATTAGCCGTTACACGGGTGTCGAAGGCGATAGCATCGGTCACCTGTACTCGCTGTATTGCCGCGAGGGCATCTCTAACGAGGTGCTGAATGGCGAGTGGAAGGGCCGTTGCCTGAACGAGGTGTTCCCACTCTTCAAGGGTGAGTTCGGAATGTCGCAGTATGAGTATTTCCCACTCACCCTGGCCTTGACCGAGGCTAACGAGAACCTGAGCATTCAGGTGCATCCCGACGATGCTGCTGCCAATGCACTCGAGCACAAAGCCCGTGGCAAGCGGGAGTCGTGGTACTTTATCGAGGCACCCACATCGGGCACCATCATCAACGGCTGCACTTGCCGCGACGAGGTTCAGGAGGCGCAGATGATAGCCCGTGGCGAGTTTATGGCCATGGCCGACACGCTGCCTGTGCAGGTGGGCGACTATGTGTTTGTGGAGCCGGGCACCCTGCATGCTATCACAGCAGGCAGTCTGGTGTTTGAGATCGAGGAGGGCGCCGACTTCACCTATCGCTTCTATGACTACGACCGTGTGGATGCCCAAGGCAACAAGCGCGAACTGCATGTGGAGAAGGCTACCGAGGCCTTGCGCCTGGGCCTGAAGTCGGTAGTGAAGACTTATGACGGAAAAGAAATTCAAGAAAAAACATATACAACAAAACTGATTAACGACACACCGGCGTATGCCAACGAGAGTGGCACGCTCGAGTGTTTCACCTTTGTGAAAGGAGCCTTGAACTGCGACGGCATCGAGGTGGCTCCGGGGTCTACCATATTGCTGTGGCCCGGCGAGCAGCTCGACACGCGTGGCGTGGAACTGGCTTTTGTCTCAAAAATGCGGGAGGACTGCTTATGATATATTCACCATCATTAATGTGTGGAGATTTCGACAACCTCAAGGAAGAGGTGAAGAATTTGGAGGCTGCCGGAGCTAACCGGTTGCACCTGGATGTGATGGACGGGCAATATGTGCCCAATTTCGCTCTGGGACTGGGCGATGTGAAGTCGATTTGCAAGAATACCATTCTGCCCACCGAACTCCACATGATGATTCAGGAACCTGGCCGATACATCAAGCTCTTTGCCGATGCAGGCGTGGACATTTTCTATTTCCATCCCAACACCGACAGCGACCCCATGGGCGTTGTCCAAAAAATCAGGGATGCGGGCAAGAGCCCTGGTATCGTCATCAATCCCGAGACTGCCATCGAGAGCTTGCGTGAGTTCTACTATATGGTAGACCATGTGCTGGTCATGGGCGTCAAGCCCGGCAATGCCGGTAGCATCTATCTGACGCATGTCGACAAGAAGATTGAGCGCCTCATTGAACTGCGAGGCAGCAGCGAGTGGGAGATTATGGTTGACGGAGCCTGCTCGGTCGACCGCATGAAGCGCTGGAGCCAGCAGGGCGTCGACGGCTTTGTGCTGGGCACCTCAGCGCTGTTTGGCCGTCCCGATTCTTACAAGAACATTATGGACAAAATCCGTCAGGAGTGCGGCGAATAAAGTTATGGGCAGCGTGATTAAACTTCTGGTAATGGATGTTG
The DNA here is from genome assembly GCA_016287065.1 of Muribaculaceae bacterium. Classification (GTDB taxonomy): domain Bacteria; phylum Bacteroidota; class Bacteroidia; order Bacteroidales; family Muribaculaceae; genus Sodaliphilus. The sequence continues at coordinate 289 of JAEEVB010000009.1, read as the reverse complement.
ACGGTACCCTCACCGACGGCAAGATCAACATGGGTCCCGATGGTGAGCTTTTCAAGTCGTTCAACATTCGCGACGGCTACGGCATCAACGAGATGCTGCCGGCTCATGGCATAGTTCCCGCCATCATCACTGGCCGCACCTCACAGATTGTGGCTAACCGCGCTGCCGAACTCCATATCACAGAACTGTATCAGGGCAAGCACGACAAGCTCGACACGCTCAAGGCCCTGATGGACAAGTATCACTGCACGCGTGAGAATGTGGCCTACATTGGCGACGATATCCTCGA
>JAEEVB010000229.1 GCA_016287065.1 Muribaculaceae bacterium | reverse complement strand
GCGCCACATCGATGCCACGCCCGAGGTAGAGGTGGTGGCTTATGCCGCCAATATGCAGGAAGCACAGCGCCTGTTGCACGAGAAAAAGGTGTATGGCATCTTGAGTGTTCCACGCGATTTCTCGCAGTGTGTGGGGCGTGGCGAGCAGGCGCATCTCGACGTGTATTGCGATATGAGCGTGATGCTTCGCTACAAGAACTTATTGCTTGCCGTGACCAATGTGACGCAAGACCTGGCAGCACGCTCACAGGCGGCAGCTGTGGCGCCCGTCATCTATAACACAGGCAGCATAGTCGAGAGTCGTCAGGTGCCTATCGGCAACACGGCCATGGGTATAGCGTCGGCCATTCTGCTATTCATCTTGCCTCTCGTCGTCCAGCAGAGTATGGTGCTGGGTATCGGCATGTTACATGGAGGCAGCTTTGAGCGTCGTGTGCATAATCTGGGTTATGACCCTCGTGAGGTGCCTGCCGGAGTGATTCCCACCGTGCTGGGAAAGACGGTGTGCTACGCCTTCATGTATGTTCTCCCCGTCATCTATGTGCTTCACTTCACACCCTCGTTCTTCAGTTTCCCCCAACATGCTACGCTGTGGAGTGTGATTATGCTGGCATTGCCTTTTGTCCTGGCTGTGGCGTTTATGGGTCAGGCATTCATGTTCCTCATCCGCGAGCGAGAGTCGGTCTTCCTGTTCCTCGCTTTCACTTCGGTGATATTCGTCTTCCTTTCAGGCGTTTCCTGGCCACGCTTCCAGATGAGCACACTGTGGCAGACGGTGGGCGACTTCATCCCTTCCACCTGGATGTCAAATGCCTATGCTCTCATGCAGAGCGATGGTGCCTCGCTTGCCGATGTGGCTCACCATGTGCGCATGCTGTGGCTGCTTGCCGGAGTCTACTTCGTGCTGGCTTGTGTGACCGAAGGGCTGGTGCTGCGCCCCTATTACCGAAACATGAAGGCACGTGCCGCCATCGATCCCTCTGCCCTCTACAAGGGAGAAGCCGAGCGTAATGGTGTCGACATTGTGAGCGACTGATGCCGTGGGTCGAACTCCTTATCCCATGCTTGTTAATAACTTGATGTGGAACAACCCTCACAACCTCTTGCACAACTCTAAAATAAGTATTAACTTTGCAGTGAAGTCATCGCTAAGGTGGCTTTCTTGCCCTGTTCTGTTGTGCGACTTGTGCACTGGGGCATGATTGTAAAACTAAATTGAAAGTATTTTGGACCCTGACCCTTTATCGTGTTTCTCCGGTTTGCTCTGTAGCGCCTCCACTCAGGCCTCGGCAATCACTTTTCATTTGCCCACTCTGGGCTCAGTTATAGCCATCATCATTGCCATTTTAGGACTCTTTTTCTCGTCATTCTTCTCGGGTGCCGAGATTGCCTATTTCTCGCTCTCGCAAGACGACATCGACTCTATCCCCGACGATAATAAGCGTGAACGCATCGAGACCTTGCTCAAGAATCCCGAGAAACTGCTCGCAACCATTCTCATCGGCAACAATCTGGTGAACGTGATGATTGTGGTGGTGCTTGCGTTTGCACTCAACCAGATGATGACCATCACCAATCCTGTGCTCGACTTTGTGCTGCTCACCGTCATCCTCACCTTCCTTATCCTGCTCTTTGGCGAGGTGCTTCCCAAGCTCTATGCCAACAGCAACAATGTGCGTTTTGCCCTGTTCACCCAGCCTCTGCTCAGTGCTATGGTAGTATTGTTCTCGCCCATCTCAAAACTGGTGGTAAAGAGCACCTACATCGTGCGTAAGGCTGTGTCGAAGAAGGCCGACGACATTTCGGTCGAAGACCTATCGCGCGCCCTCGAGGCGAGCGACCTGAAGAGCACCGACGAGAAGCAGATGCTGCGCGGCATCCTCACCTTTGGCGACAAGACGGTGTCCGAAATCATGCGTCCCCGTGTCGATGTGGTCGACCTCGACATCGAATTGGGCTTCGACGATGTGGTGAAGACGGTGGTTGAGAGCGGCTACTCGCGCATGCCCGTCTACGACGAAAGCCCCGACAACATCAAGGGTGTGCTCTATGCCAAGGACTTGCTGCCCTATATTGGTAAAAAGGATGACTCCTTCAAGTGGCAATCGCTCATGCGGCCTGCCTATTTTGTGCCCGAGTCACGCATGATTGATGACCTGCTCGAGGATTTCCGCAAGAAGAAGATTCACATGGCCATCATCGTCGATGAGTTCGGCTGCACTCAGGGCATTGCCACCCTCGAGGATGTGCTCGAGGAAATTGTGGGCGATATCGACGACGAGTACGATACCGAGGAGAAATACTTCACCCGCGTGGCCGAAAATACCTATATCTTCGATGCCAAGACGCCCCTCGACGACTTCTTCGAGGCCACTTGCATCGATGAAGAGAACTTTGCCGACCACCTCGACGATGTCGAGACCCTCGCCGGGCTGCTCTTGAGTCTCAAGGGCGATTTCCTCGAGGAGAAGGAGGAGTTCAAGACCGAACCCTGCACCTTCACCGTGCTCAAGGTCAAGAAGTATCGCATTGCCAAGGTCAAGGTCGAGGTCAATCCCGAGTTTGTGATTACTGACTCCGATAATAACAATAACAATTAAATAAGAAAACAACTATGAAGACCAAACGATTCCTTTCGCTCGTGATAGCCATGGCTGCCACTCTGGGCGCCAGCTACACATGGGCTTGTACCAACCTGCTCGTGGGCAAGAATGCCTCCACCGATGGCAGCACCATCATTACCTATGCAGCCGACTCACACACTCTTTACGGCGACCTGCAATATCTGCCGGCAGCCGACCATAAACCCGGCGATATGCGCGAAATTCGCGACTGGGACACCGGCAAGTTCCACGGCTACATCCCCGAGGTGGCTCACACCTATGCCGTAGTGGGCAACATCAACGAGCATCAGGTAACCATTGCCGAGTCAACCTTTGGCGGACGCGAAGAGCTCGCCGACACCACGGCCGACGCCATCATGGACTACGGCAGCCTCATCTATGTGGCGCTCCAGCGCTCCAAGACGGCCCGCGAGGCCATTCAGGTGATGACTTCGCTCGTCGAGAAGTATGGCTACAACAGCGAGGGCGAGTCCTTCTCCATTGGCGACCCCAACGAGATTTGGGTGCTCGAGATGATGGGCAAGGGCGGCAAGGAAAAAGGTGCCGTGTGGGTAGCTGTCCGCATCCCCGACGACTGCATTGCTGGTCACGCCAACCAGTCGCGCATCTATCAGTTCCCCCTCAACGACAAGCAGAACTGTCTCTATAGCAAGGACGTCATCTCCTTTGCACGCAAAATGGGCCTTTACAACGGCAAAGACGCCGACTTCGCCTTCTCGGCCGTATATGCACCCAGCAGTTTCGACACCCTGCGCGGCTGCGACGCCCGCGTGTGGTCCTACTTCAACCGCTTCAAGGCTGGTATGGACGCCTATCTGCCCTTCATCAACGGCAAGAAGGGCGCCGCTGTCATGCCCCTCTATGTGAAACCCGACCGCAAACTCTCGGTGCGCGACCTGCAAGATATGATGCGCGACCACTTCGAGGGCACTCCCTTCGACATGACCAAGGACCCCGGTGCCACCAACTGGTGGGGCGTGCCTTATCGTTATCGTCCCATGGACTTCAAGGTCAATGACGAGGCCTATTGCCAGGAACGTGCCATCGCCACGCAGCAGACGGGCTTCGTCTTCGTCTCGCAGATGCGTTCGTGGCTTCCCCGTCAAGTGGGCGGCGTCATTTGGTTTGGTGTCGACGATGCCAACACAGCCGTCTTTGTTCCCATCTATTGCTGCATCACCGAGGTGCCCGACAGTTATCGCGTGGGCAAGGCCGACCTCTATAACTTCGACTTCGATGCTGCTTTCTGGGTCAACAACCTCATTGCCAACCAGGCCTACAACCGCTATTCGCTCATGATTGGCGACATTCGCAAAGTGCAGAAGGGCCTCGAAGACGAGTTCGAGCAGAACCAGCCCGTCGTCGATGCCCGTGCCGTGCAGTTGTGCGCGACCAGCGAGGCCGAGGCTGTCGAGTATCTCACCAACTACAGTGTGAACACCGCTCAGGATGCCACGCACCGTTATCAGAAGTTGG
>JAEEVB010000008.1 GCA_016287065.1 Muribaculaceae bacterium | reverse complement strand
TCAACTCTTTCCCCACACAAAGCTCCGCAATTGCGGGGCTTTTTTGCTGGTAATCTCAACGATTTATAGGCTTTATGTTTAGGAAACAATACCTTCCAAACATAAACGCACCAGCGGTTTCCTAAAAAGGAAAACACTCGACTTTTAAAGTCTAAATAACGATTATAAAATGAATACTTATGGACCTGGCTGTATAAATTTATCCGTCTTTTCTATCCTATACAAATACATTGAATCAATAAAACCATTCTCGAAAACTGGTTCTAAAACATTTCTATCTCCTAAATCATGTAATAAGTGACCGCAGCCATCATAGTAATTTTTATTATGGGATGGAGAATAAGAAAGATTAATTATTTTCTTTTGGGGGCTTAATAGATAATGATAGTCTTTGAAATTTAATTCACCTTTCATTTTATCTATAAAAAGACTATCGTAGCAATATCCATAATGATTTGTTAAATACTCTCCAAGGAAATAATCTAATAATTCGTCACTGGTAATATAGTAATACGAAGTAAAGGATCTCTGGTCATATTCATTATTTGGTATTCGGAATGTCTTTACAAATTGAAAATCAACATTCGTCTCTCGATAGTAATGAATGAAATACCCGCAAATGGCAATAATAGTAATAGCCACAATCAATAGAACCAATACTTTTTTATTTTTTAAATGCATATTTTATAAAATTATTGTTGCTATATTTTTTGTGTTTGCGAATTTAGAGATGTTTTTTTGCAAAAGTACACTTTTAATTATTACCAACCAAATTCTTAACTGAAAAAACTCTGCGTTTTTTATCTTGTAATTTGTGTTTTTTGAATTGCACGATAAATTTCATGCAAATCATGGTTGTTCAAACCAATTAGACCCTTGGGCTCAACAATATTGATACATCAACTCTTTTCCCACACAAAGCTCCGAAATGCGGGGCTTTTTTGCGGGGCGCTTTTGATTGCTCTTGGGGAATGCGATGAGGACCCAAAATAATGACTGAAGGGTGGGGAAAAGTTTTTTTTGCGGGTGGATTGCTGTGGTTTGCGCGAAAGTGTGTATATTTGTAGGTTTAATATATATTTTTTTAGTAAATTAAGAGTAATAGCATATTGTGGAAATGAAGAAACGCAAACCGACCTTTTCCTTGTTGCTGGGTGCTGTGACGCTGGTTTTGAGCCTCATGCTGGGCGCTTGTAGCGGTTCACCCATTGAGAAGATGGTGAAGGATGCCTTCTTGCAAGGCGACACCACGCAGGCCCGCTTCGATAGCATCTGCAGCATCATCAAGGCCAGCCCCGACCGCTACAGTGACTACGTTGATGAGAATGGCGAAATCAACATCGAGAACCTGAGCAAGATGATTGAAGAAGTGGGCGGCAGCCTGCGTCCGCCCATGCACTGGAATGTGAAGGCCTATGGCGTGGCGAGCTACTCGCTCACAGTCTATTTCGAGCGCAGTGGCTCGATGGTGCCCTATGACCAGACGAGTGGTGGCGGCCAGCTGAAGAAGGCGGTGAACGACCTCATCAACTACTTCCCTGCCGACGAGCAGCAGGTGAGCATCAATATCGTGAACAACGACATTTATCCCTATAACGGCACCACCGCGAGCTTCTTGCAAGACCGCAACATCTACGAAAGCACACGCGGCACTGGCGACGCCAGCTTTACCGACTTCCAACTCATCTTCGACAAGATTTTCAAGGCGCAGAAGCCCGGCAATGTGAGCGTGCTGGTGACCGACCTCATCTACTCGCCCAAGAATACGGCCGATGTGAGCGTGGAAAAGATACTCAACGAGGAGAACAGTCTTGCCACCGCCATCTTCAAGCAATATAAGGGCAAGTCGATTATCGTGAACCAGCTCATGGGCGACTTCGACGGCAAGTACTACCCCTACAATGGCGAACCCTTTGACTATCGCGGCCGCAGGCCTTTCTATGTGATAGTGATAGCCGATGCCCAGGTGATGGACCGCATGGCGGGCGATGCGCGTTTCGACCGCTTCCTGAACTTGCCTGGCGTGCTGCAGACCTATCGCTTCAACCAGGCCCAGAGCCAGTTGAAGTACAGGATACTGCCCAGCTGGAAAGACGATGTGGGCCGCTTCCGCATCAGCCGCGACAAGCAGGGTGCACTCACCCAGTGTGAGGGCGACCGCGAGACGGGCGTGCTGTGCTTCTCGGTGGCGGCAGCGCTCAACGGCCTGCGCAAGAGCGACACCTTCTTGACCGATGTGAACAATTATACTGTTCAGTCGCACGACGGCTATGCCATCAAGGTGCGCAAGGTGGAGTCTGCCGACATCAACGGCAACAACAAGGACTACCTGGAGGGCATGTCGCACCTCATCACCATCACAGGTAAGCCCCAATCGCCCCGCGATGCGGTGACCCTGAGCCTGCGTAATGACTTCCCCGAGTGGATTAGCCGATGCACCAGCCGCGACGACAGCCACGCCGGCGGCGATTTTGCCGGCACCACCTTCGGGCTTGAGCAGTTCCTGCGCGGCATCTACGATGCATTCACCGCTGGCGAGAGCAACTATGCGACATTGACAATAGAAATTGAGAAATAACAAAAACTGATATACGATGGAGAAAAAAGTGACATATCTGGTGACGGGCATCATCGTGACTGTGCTGTACTGGATTTTCAAAGTAGAAATTCTTGAAAAACTCTACTATGCCCAAGGATTTAGCGATGAGATGTATAACAACAGCATCTATGGCATCGTTACCGCCATCAGCATAGGCATGGCCTGGCTGATGGCCGCCATCTACTACTATGTGATTAACTCGGTGCGGTTTGCGCGCTGGTGGCACTGGCTGAGCATGCTGGTGATTGTGACCCTCATCACACCCATCATCTGCTACTTCGTGACCACAGGCATCTTCAACAGCGCCGGCAAGGACTATGCCCACGAGGCAATGGCCTTTAGCGTGAGCAACCTGCTCACCGTGGCGGTGCTCTTTGTGATTGCATCGTTCTCCATCAGGTGGTGGAGCAGCAACTGCCGTCACACGCCCATTCCGCAGTGATGTTTTTGATTCAAGAGAAAAAATATTAGACCTATCAATATATGAGACTATTTGTATTTGCCATAGGCGGAACCGGTTCGCGAGTGCTCAAGTCGCTCGTGATGCTTGCCGCCGCCGGAGTGCGTCCGCTCGACGAAGATGGCAAGCCGCTGGAGAACTTCGAACTGGTGCCCCTCATCATCGACCCGCACAAGAGCAATGAAGACCTGAAGCGCACCGAGTCGCTGCTCAACAGCTACCGCATGATTCGCGAGAAACTGTATGGCCGTCAGGTGAATGGCGACGGATTCTTTGCGATGAAGATTTCGACCTTGCAGGAAATCATGGGACTCACCACGGCGCAAATCAACGACAGCTTTGTGATGAACATGGAGGCTGTGGGCCAGTGCAAGTTCCGCGACTTCATTGGCTACGACACCATGAACGAGCCCAACCAGGCGCTGTCGTCGCTGCTCTTTGCCGACTATCAGCTCGAGAACAAGATGAACATTGGCTTTGTGGGTTCGCCCAACATTGGCAGTGTGGCGCTCAACATGGTGAAGGACAGCGAGGAGTTCAAGGCCTTTGCCAATGTGTTCAACGAGGGCGACCGCATCTTCTTCATCAGCAGTATCTTTGGCGGCACGGGTGCAGCAGGATTCCCCATCTTGGTGAAGAACATACGTCAGGCGCAGAACATCGATGTGAGCAACAAGAGTTTCCTGCAGCATGCCCCCATTGGTGGTCTCACGGTGCTGCCTTACTTCAACCTGAATAACAGCCAGGGCAAGAGCATCGACAAGGCCGACTTTGTGGTGAAGACGCAGTCGGCGCTGCAATACTATAACGAGACACTCACCGGTCCTAACGACCGCAATGTGAATGTGATATACTATCTGGGCGACCAGACTTCGTCGATACCCTATGACTACGACCCGGGCAATGTGCGCGACCAGCACGACCCTGCCCACCTTGTGGAACTGGTGGGTGCGATGGCCCCGCTCAAGTTTGCCGGACTTGCCGGAAACCTGATTTATGACAGTGTGGGCGGCTTCCAGCCTGCCAAGGCCTTTGAATATGGGTTGGAACATGACAGGCTTGATGTGGACTTTGCCACTTTCGGGCTCGAGACTCGCGAACTGCTCTACAAACCCATGGTGAAGTTCCACATGCTTTATGTATATCTGCGCACCGGTTTCAAGAGCATCATCGGTCAGGGCTACACGCAAGACGAACCCAAAATCAAGAGTGACTTCGCCACTTCGCAGTTCTACCGTCAACTCACCGAACACTTCTTCGACTACTATACCGAGTGGCTTAACGAACTGCACCAGAACCTGCGCCATGTGCAGCTGTTCAATCCGGGTGAAGAGAACCTTGCCAACATCATCAAGAATGTGACCACACGCAAGACATTCTTCGGTCGCAAGAGCGTTGACAATAACACCCTGAATGCCGAACTTAACCGCATCAGCCGCGATGCCAAACACTACTCCGACCGCACGGTTGAGTACAAGCTGCTCGACCTCTTCAATAAGGCGGCAGGCAAGGTGCTTGACGACAAATATGAAAACATCAACTGAAAATGAGCAACATACTATCCTATAACAACAAGACGGCGAAGAGCGGGGCTCAAGACTGGATTCCCGTGGAGCCTTATGGCGATGACGACATTCGTCAAATCAAAGACCCCAACGGAGGCCTGTCGCAGAATCCGCGCACAGCCATTCCCAGCCCCTTTGCGCAGCTCGACCTGGTGAAGAACGCTTTCGACCACCTGACCAACGGCGGCACCCGCATGACGGGCATCGTGAGCGAACTGAAGATGGTGAGCGATGCGCTCGATGTGGCACAGCTCTTCTTCGAGTATGAGAACCACCGCGACAACCTGCATGTGGAGCGCTGGAACAAGGCCACCGAGATCGAGAAACTCAAGAGCGACCCGCGTCACCGCCTCTATGGCGAGACGCTGGCACTGTTCATGCAGAGCGACACGGTGTATAATTTTGCCGAACTGAATGACTGGTACATTGTGATGCTCGGCAACAAGGTGTTGGGCGCCACCTCGCCCTCGTCATTCACCATGGCAGCGCCTTTTGCGCCCGCCGAGGAAACGGTGAATGTGGAGCAGAATGTGAAGCTGTTCGGCACCGTGCGCGACCTGTGGGAGCGTGACGAGGAGTTTGTCTATCATCTGTTCCTGCTGTTCAATGCCTACACGCAACTGCGCTATAAACTGGGCAATGTGTATGCCTACATGGTGAAGAACTTGCCGCTCATCGAGCGCAATAAGCCGCAGCTCTACCAGCGCATATTGCAGGCGTTGCCCAATCCCACTGCATTGCAGGCCGACCGCGAGCCACTGGTGCGCCAGATGCTTGACCAGTAGTACAGCCCCTTTGTGGGCGAGGAGGAAATCACCATTCTCTCGGCACCGCTCTACCACAAGCGCAGTGTCGACATCCGTCATATGGCGGGCGAGAGCGACTTTGTGATTGTCCCCACGCGCCCCATGGCCGATGGCACCGTGCTGCCCCTGGTGCTGCGCAACAACTTCAACGGCAGCATCGACCACTATCGCTACGTGAACCGCGAGTGGGACAGCGCCACGCAGGTCTATGCTTCGGGCATGGCGCTTGCCGACCGTAAGCTACCGGGCACCAATATACAGTATCCCTTCCTCACCACGGCCGATTTCCTGGCCGAGAGCATTGTGAAATTGAGTGGCGCCATCGATAGCGACCACTACTTCGACGGTAACATCGTGCGTGCCAACTATGGCTCCACAGCCAGTTACCTGCTGCCCGTGAAGCCGCTCTTCTTCGACTACTTCACGGCAGCCGACCTGCAGGGCTCGGTTCAGGGCCAGCCTATGCTGCAGATTGTGGAGAATGCCGACGGCAGCGTGGCCGTGACCCTGCGCGTCCCGGTGCGCAAGCGCTTCATGGAACTCACGCGCACCTATCTCACGGTGACCGATTCCAACTGGCAGTTCAACGAGCAGATGGGCACGGGCCGCATTGTGAGCGGTGTGCAGTTGAGCACCGCCGTGTTCCCCTTTGTGCGCACCCCTGGGGCCAATGCCTACAAGGTGCAACTGTTTGCCTACCTGCGTAACGGCAATGCCCAACTCAAGTTCCATGCCCACGAGGGCAATGTGGCTGTGACGGGCAAAGAACGCACCAAGGCCTCGTTCAGCACCACCTATTATGATGTGCAAGGAGGTTTCGACTATATGGAAGCCACGGTGCAGACCGAATTGGGAACCTTCACGGGCATGATACTGCCTTTGTGGAAACCCTACAACGAGGCTGCCAAGGAGCTGATATTTGCCGTCGATTTTGGTACGACCAACAGTCACATCGAATGGGCTGAGCGAGGACATGAGTCACAACCCCTCACGTTTGCTTACAACGAGTCGGCCACTCTCATCGCCTCATTGCTCAAGAAGGACTCGCTGCTCATTGCCGACCAGTTGCAGCGCATCGAGTTCCTGCCGCGCGACATCGACGATGTGTATGGTTTCCCGCTGCGCAGTGCGCTGGCGAGCAATGTGAACGGCAGTGGCGACACCACGCTGTTCAGCGATATCAATGTGCCTTTCCTCTATGAGCGTCAGTACTTCGACGGCTATCAGGTGACCACTAACCTGAAGTGGATGGGCAGCAATGTGCTCTCGAAGGAGTTCCTGCGTGAGATGGTGCTGCTCATCCGTGCCAAGGCACTGCTGGAGCACGCTCCACTCGACAAGGCGCGGGTCATCTACTTCTATCCCGTGAGCATGGGCGGCAGCGACCGTGGCAAACTGGAACAGACATGGCAAGACCTGTATCGTACCTACTTTGGCGGTGATGCCGACATCAACCTGCATGCCTATCCCGAGTCGATTGCGCCCTCGTTCTACTACAAGAGTGCCGATGTTGCAGGCAGTAACTTCGTGAGTGTGGACATTGGTGGCGGTACCAGCGATGTGGTGGTGTATCAGACCACAGCCGACCAGAACAAGACTATACCGGTGGCCATCTCGTCGTTCCGCTTTGCCGGCGATGCCATCTTTGGCGATGCCTTCAGTGAACGAGATGCCGACAATAACCCGCTCATTCGCCACTATAGCGAGTACTTCAAGAAACTGGTGGAGCGCAACAGCGATGTAACCTACCTGAACAGCATCCTGAATGTGATTATGGGTCAGAAACGGTCGGAGGATGTGAATGCCTTCCTGTTCTCGATCGAGAATGTGGAACAGTTGCGCAACCTGCCGCCCATGGACCGCAACCTTTACAGTTACAATGCGCTCTTGAAGAACGACGACCAGCGTAAACTGGTGTTCATGTACTTCTACTCGGCCATCGTCTATTACATTGCCTGTGCCATGAAGCACCGAGGCTATGTGAAACCCAAGCAAATGTACTTTAGCGGTACGGGTTCGAAGATATTGAACATTGTGGGTTCGAAGACGCAGATCAACGAACTCACGCAGGAGATTCTGGAACGCGTCTTCGGGGAAAAATATACCGAGCAGTTCACCATCAAGATCGAGAGCGAGTGTCCCAAGCAGATTACTTGCCGCGGCGGTGTGCGCATCGAGAACTTGCGCACCGATCCGCATCCCACGCCCGAGACCGTGGCCACCATCGACCTCATGCGTCCACGCAACATCAATGCCATGAAGTATTGCTTCTCGATGGTGGGCGACGAGTCGCTCACCATGGCCAAGGTCAACGACCTTGAGGTGCGCGAGCACCTAGTGGAGAAAGTGAAGGAATTCAACCAGTTCTTCATTGACTTGTGCGACAATGTGACGCGCGACGAGTTCGGCATCGACAACAAGGTGATGAACCTCTTCAAGCAGGTGCTCAATGACAACGTGGGCAATTACCTGATTGCCGGCATCAACACCTTCCTGCAAGGCCGTTACGACGACGATGTGGCCATCGAGGATGTTCCCTTCTTCTATCCCATCATTGGCATCATCAGGCACAACCTGCTCACCAACCTGTGCAATGAAGTGATTTCGAAGTTATAATTCAACAATGACTCATAATATGAAACATAGATTCTTTGGCCTTATGGCGATGCTGATTACAGCACTGCCCGCCTTGGCTCAGAATGGTAGTGGTTATGCCAGTTTCCAGACGTTTGCCGATATTGTGATTTTTCTGGTTGCTGCCTGTGCTGCCGTGTTTACCTATTTTCTTCGCAAGGACTTTAAGGCCGAACAGGCGCGTTCAGAAGCCGCTGAAAATGCCCTGAAGGTGGCGTTCAAGAAACGCCAAGAGGAAACTCAGCGAGAGTTGAACCGCTTGAACCGCGAAATTGAGGACCTGAAATTTCAACTGAAGCATCGACCTGCCGAAACTGTGGTAAAGGTTGCGCACAAACCACAGGTAGAGCGTGAGAAGTTCCCTAAACAACTCTACTTGACCCGTCCCGACGAGCGTGGCGTGTTTATGGGGGTGTCGTCGGTTTTCGAACCCGGCAACTCCCTGTTCGAACTCACCACGCCCGATGGCCGCACCGGCTCCTTCAAGGTGATTGATGATGCCGATGTGCACCACTTGGCACTCATGATGCCCACCGAGAACCTCACCCGTGCCTGCACAGGCAACAATATTCAGGTGTCGGGCGGCATGCGTCGCATTGTGACCGAGGCCCCAGGCAAGGCCGTGTGCGAGAATGGTGCCTGGCGTGTGACCGAGATGGCGAGAATCAGCTATCACAATTGATTTTAACGGGTGGGGGAGTTGTTATGGTGTATTATTGCAACAAGTGCGGTCGCAAGATTGAGATGACCAAGGGCGAGCTGAATGCCCAGCAAGGCCAGATCGTGTGCCCGCAGTGTCTGTCGGTGTTCAAGGTGCCGCGCAGCGATGCCCCGCCGCCACCCATTCCAGCGAAACCGAACAAGAAGAAGCCGGCCGACGAAGTCCCGCCCATGCCGCAGCGCCGCGCCAAGGCTGCTACGGTTCAGCAACGCCGCACACCGGTGAGGGTCACTGCTACAACCAGTACTACACATTATAATAATATGAGGTCGTCGGCATCTTCGACTCGCAAACAGGCTTCCAGGCCGGTTACCCGCAAGAAGGCAGCTGGCAAGAATGCCAAGAAACCGCTGTTTGGCATGGGTTTGGGAAATATGACTCCACTGGGCTGTCTGACGCTGAGTGTGGTGATTGCCCTCGTGTTTTTTGCTTTTTATTATATTTTTGGAGAACTCTTGCATTGATGCTGATATAAAACAGAACTTGTGCTATGAAATATAAGTGTCCTAAATGTGGTGAAGAACTTGAACTGACTCAGGAGCAGCTCGAGGCAACTGGCTATCAGGCCGTGTGCCCCAAGTGCATCTCGCCCCTGAAGATTGAAGGCGAATTTGCCTACATTCCGCTCGAAGAGCCTGCCATGGATGTGGCCGACGAGGAACTGCAGCAGGCGCAGCCTGTCGAGGCGGTTGAGATTGATGACGACGAGACTCCTCCTCCGTTTCATGGCGATGTGGCAAACAAGCACCCGCTCTATGACGATGCAGTTGCTTACATCAAGACATGCAATGCCATCTCGGTGCCGCGACTCAAGGACTACTTCGGCATCACGCAAGAAGAGGCGGCCGAACTCATGCGCCAACTCGAGGAGAATGGCATAGTGGGTCCTTATCAGGGTGGGGCGCCTCGCAAAATTCTCATTGAGCACAACACGGGTCTGCCCAGCGCCCTTGAGGGTCGCCGCACCTATGAGCAAGACAAGCAGATGGATTTCTTGCGGCGCGAGATGGAACGCCTGCGTCAGGGCGAGAATCCGCAAGTCAAGACCTACGGCTGCAGTTGCTTTTCGGTGTTTCTCATCGCCATGGCCATCTACCTCCTGTTCCAGCTCTTCCGCTAAGAAAGCAAAAATTGAGAAAAGTATCTCTTAGAAATAAAGCACGGCCGATGTTCTGCATCAGCCGTGACTTTTTTTGCCCAAAGGGGGCTATAATAGTGTGAAGAGTTTTGTTATCTCATGCCCAGTGTGTCGATGTTTCCGCTGCCGGTCACATGCTTGGTGTGATTGCCCACCTTGCCACGCAGGTTGATGTTGCCCGAGCCGGTGATCTCGCTCACAGCATCTTTCACATCAAGGTTGTTAAACTGAACATCGCCCGAACCTGTAATACTGGTGGTGAGCAGTTTGGCCTTCAGTGTGTTGACCGATATGTTACCCGAACCTGTGGTCTCGATGGTCATTTTCTGGCAAGTGAACGGATTGCTCATGACGATATTGCCCGAGCCAGTCACTGTCATGTGGGCGTTTTTGGCGGTGAAATCGCTCATTGTCGATAAGTTGCCCGACCCTGTCATCTCAAAGCCTTCGACGGTGGGTGCAGTGACATGCACTCTCAACTGGTCCATATTCACGCGGCTGCCGCGCTTGGTGGTCACAATCAGATTGTTGTCTTCAACATAAACTACCAGGCTATTAAGGGCTTCCTGGTTGTCGCCTTCAACAGTCACGCTGCAGCGTCGGTCTTTGGTCACGATCACATTTAATGGGCCGGCCACTTCAATGTTACGGAACTCATTCACTTTAGTTTTCGTGTTCAGTGCGCTCACAACGCTTTCGTGGGTGCTGCCTGAGTTTGTTGTTACACTTGAATTCATGCATGTCGCATTCAGAACTGCGATGACAAATAATAAAATCGTTTTCATTGTTGTTTTGTTTTTTGTTGTTTTTAGATTGCGTTTCTTTACTCATTAGACGCACAAGGGTGTCGATTTGTTTCACTCAAATCGATTTTTTTTCAAAAATTATGAAATAAACAGGTGGAACTAGTGGAAAACTTATTGGAAAAGTGTAAAAAATACCCATATTTCATATTGGAAAAGTGTTTTTTCTCCGTCTTTTCTTGTGTGTTTCAGAACTTTACGATGGTTTGCAATGTGAGGGTATTGACAGGGTGATTTGTGTGCAGGCTTTTCTATTAAAAAAGGTGTGCCGGTCATGTTGTCGGCACACCTTGTTTTTATTATGAGAGTTGCTTGGGTTTCTCAGAGCTCTCGGAGTTCTCGGAGAACCTATAGCCTTGCGTTTTCTTGTTATTCGGTGTCTTCGGCGTCTTCGATCTGGTCGAGGATGTCGCGGTAGTGTCGCTGGGTGCGCAGGTGCACTCTCACGCCAATCAGGGCACCTATTATCAGGCCCACAATGCAGCAGGGCACCAGGAAATCGGCATCTTTGCCAACCTTTTGTGCCATCTCCCAGATGGCCCACGCACCCCAGCCCAGTGCCATGGGAATGCCCACCCACAGCCAGTTGTTGTCGCGTTTCTTGGCAAGTGCCACTTTGCGCATGGTCTCTTGCAGATTGCCCTCTACCAGTTTGTGGTCGCGCAGGTCGCGTCCGTTAAAGAAGCAGAATCCCACCACTGCCAGCATCATCACGCATGTGGCAAGCCACAGCCAAATCGAGAGTCCGTTGAGTTTCACAAAGGCCCAGTAACCGTAGGGTATCATTGCCAGAGCAATCGCCGATATCACAAGGTATCGCTTGTTGATGGTGCTCACGCTGTTCCTGATGGAGCGGCGAATGAACCGGTCGTTGACAATCATCTGATTGTCGAGCTTATTCTTTAGTCTCGCCATTTGCTGGCGCATTTCATCAAGTTCAAAGTCCATTGTCTTAAAAGTTTTAGTCGTTCATTTTTTTGAGTTGTTCTTTGATGCGGTAGAGGCGGCTGCTCACATTGGTTGTGGAAATGCCCACCACCTGACCAATTTCTTCGTAGGGCATGTTCTCGAGCCACAGCAGCACGATGGCACGGTCGAAGGGGCGCAGTCGGCTGATGCGCTTGTGAAGCATGTCGATCTGCTTGGTGTCTTCGTCATGATCCTCAAAGAGATTGATGTTCATCGACAGGGGTTCGGTGTTGGTGCGGCGCTTTTTGCGGTCGAGCGAGATGCAGGTGTTGAGTGTCACACGGTAGATCCATGTTTTCACATCGCTGCGGTTCTCGAAACCCTCAAAGCCTCGCCACATGTTGATTACCGACTCCTGGAAGAGGTCGTTCACCTCGTCGGCATCTTTCGAGAACATGTAGCACACGGTGTAGATGGTGCTCTTGTTCTTCTTGATGGTTTGCGCAAACTTTGTTTCTAAATCGTTCATTGTTTGTAAATCGTCGTTTTTAAAAATCGATGTTTTGCTCGTTAGACGCACAAGACTCAAAAAAATCACACAAAAATAAGAAAAAAATGCAACAGCCCCCAAATGTTGCCCGCTGAATGATGATGCGCACTGGCTGGAAGCGTACAGATTGTGGTTGAAAAAGAAACGGACCTGTGCTCGTGCACAAGTCCGTTATATTTTTTATTATAAGGTGATTTGCTCTTATTGCTTTTTGGGAGCCACCTTGGTGTAGCGCTTGTTGAGACCTGCCACCACGTCGTCGGTCACATCGAAACGGTCATCGACATAGAAGGCTGCAGTGTTGAGGTCGGCTGCTTTGCTCAGTACAGCATCGAAGTGCTTTTCCTTAGCATAAATCTTGATGTAGTTGAAGATTGAGTCGGTGAGCTGCTTGCGGTTCTTGAGAGCCTGGTTGGCCATGTCTTGCTGCATTTTGCCGAGTTTCTCCTGAGCGTCGTTCATGAGTTTCTCGTAGCGAGCCTGGTCTTGCTGAGCCTTGGCGGGATTGGCAGCATATACGTTGTTGCGCTGGTTGGCCATGAATTCGTTCTGCATGGTTTGTGCTTGCTGGGCATAGCGTTTTTCGGCAGCGTCGTAGTTGTTCTGCATGGTGGTAGCAGCCTCATCAAAGTCTTTTGCGAGATTATACTTGGTGAGCAGTGTGTCGACATCGATGTAACGGATGGTCATTTGCTCGTTGGCCTGCTTGGGCATGGCGGGCTTCGCATTGTCATCTTTCTGGTTGCAGCTTACGGCAACGGCTGCGAGAGCCATTATCATCACAAAAGTTTTCGTTTTAGAAAAGTTCATTTCAGTAGTAATTCGTTATTATTATTTAAAATTCTTGTCATGTCGAACGCATGTGATACCGCGTCGGTTCAATTCCTTGTTTCCGTCGATGTGCGTGTGTGGAAATTTTCCACCTTTAACGAAAAACACCCTCACCCCTAGCAGAATCACTGCCAGTAAAAGCATTACGACGGTTATCAACACGATTTTCACGAGTACGTTTTTCAAAATTTTGTGCAAATATATGAAAGGTTTATGAGATTATGTCTCTTATTTCAAAATATTTTTGTAACTTAGCGAGATGAAAACCGACAATTTAACAAAATTTTGTCAACCGCAACGATAACTAACATTTTTTGTTCTTAATAACAAGTATCATGACTGTAAAAGATTTGAAACCCAGCAACGTCTGGAAAATTTTTGATGAAATTACTCAAGTGCCCCGTCCATCGGGCAATCTGGCCAAAATTCAGGAATGGCTGGTAAACTTCGCTAAAAAGCACAACCTCGAGTACAAGGTAGACCATGTGGGCAATGTGGCTATGTTCCGTCCTGCTGCCCCTGGCTTTGAAAACGCCAAGAAGGTGGTGATTCAAGGTCACATGGACATGGTGGCCGAGAAAGAGGCTACTTCGAATCACAACTTCCTTACCGACCCCATCGAGACTATCGTTGATGGCGAGTGGGTGCGTGCCAATGGCACTACTCTGGGTGCTGACGACGGTCTGGGTCTGGCCATTGCTCTGGCCGTGATTACCGACCCCGACATCAAGTGCGGTGCACTCGAAGCCCTCGCTACTGTTGACGAAGAGACTGGTTTGACCGGTGCCGAGAACATCACTCCCGAGATGCTCCGTGGCGACTACCTGCTGAACCTCGACAGCGAGGACGACGGCGTGATTACCATTGGTTGCGCAGGTGGTCTTGTATCGATTTTCACTTTCGATTACGAACCCAAAGCTGCTCCCAAGGACCTCGTTTACTTCAAGATTGGTTTGAACAAGTTCCACGGCGGCCACTCTGGCACCGACATCCCCATTGGTTATGCAAGCGCCACGAAGCTGATGGCTCGCTTCTTGTATGCTCTGGGCCGCAAGGTAGATTATGAGCTGGCTTGCATCGACGCCGGCAATCTGCACAACGCTATTGCCCGCGACGCTGTGGCCGTGATTGGTATTAAGCCCGCCGACAAGGAGACACTGGCTGTTGAGTTCAATCAGTTCAAGGCCGATGTTGAGGAAGAATACAAGCATGTTGAGAAAACCGAAGAATTCAGCTGCGAAAGCGTTGACGCTCCCGAAACCGTTATCGACAAGTGCGTGGCACGCCGCATGATTGCTGCTGTGAACGCTACTCCTCACGGTGTTTATGCCATGAGCCACGAGATCGACGGCCTTGTAGAGACTTCAAGCAATACTGCCAGCATCAAGATGCGCGAAGGCAACAAGATTGTGGTCGAAGCCTTCCACCGTTCTTCAATCGAGAGCGCTAAATATGATCTGACCCGTCAAATCGAGGCAATCTACGAACTCGCTGGTGCCAAGATTGCATCAGAAGGCGGCTATCAGGGTTGGGCTCCCAATGCCGAGAGCAAACTGCTCAAGTCGGCAGTTGCTATGTGGAAGAAACTCTATGGTGTAGAGCCCGTTGTGGAAGCTATCCACGCTGGTCTGGAGTGCGGCCTGTTCCTGAAGGCTTGCCCGCACATGGAGATGATTTCTTATGGCCCAACACTGCAGGATGTGCACTCGCCTCAAGAGCGTGCCCACATCCCACCGGTGCAAAAGGCATGGGACTTCACCGTGGCATTGCTCGACGAGATTGCCAAGGGTTAATCATTCCCGCTCAGATATTACTTTGTTTTTCATATGGGTGCTCACCTTGCTGGTGGGCACCTTTTTTCAGAAAACTTTTTTGGTAAACTTCGAGGGTTCTCGGAGTTCTCGGAGCTCTCGGAGTTCTCGGAGCTCTTGGAGAACTCGGAGCTCAACAAAGGGAAAATAAATTGGTTGCGGCTCGGAAATGCTCAAATAAATTTGGCATTTCGCTCGCCTTACACTAATTTTGCAACACATTTATAATATAGACGCATATATATGACAGAAAACAACGAATTAGTAAACGCTATCATCGAAGGAATTCAAGAGAAAAAAGGTTTTGACATCGTGCATGTTGACATGAACGGCATTGAAACTGCTGCTACACGTGATTTTGTGATTTGCACTGGTAATAGTTCGATGCAGGTAGATGCCATCGCCGACAGTGTGAGAGAATATGTAGAGAAAAAACTGAAAGTGCGCCCCCTCAACTACGACGGCTATCAGAACTCTCAATGGATTATCATAGATTATGGCACGGTTTATGCACATGTATTTAATCCGGAGTATCGCGAGCGTTACAAACTCGAGGAACTGTGGGCCGATGCCAAAGTGACAGAGATTCCTAACGAGTTTTGATGACGTGATCCTTCGGTATCAACTCATTCATAAAACGTTATTTTTGAAGTAAAATGCCAATTTTTCCTAACAGAAACAACGATAAAGGCGGAAACAAGAACCCGTTCTCGTTCAGCAAGAGCATCTACTGGGTGTATGCCGCCATTTTCCTTGCGCTGTTTGCCATCTACTATATGGGCGAGGACACGCGCACGCAAGAAGTGTCGTGGACCGACTTCCAGACGTGGGTGGCCAAAGGCGGCATAGAAAAAATCGTGGTGTCGACCAACAAGAACGAGGCTGAGGGTTTCATGACCGACTCGCTGGCCCGCGCCTTCTTTGGCAAGAATTATCAGCCCAAGAAGAGTTCGAAGGCATCGATAACCACAACCATCCCGTCGAGCGACAAGTTCGACGACTATGCTAACGCCTGGCAGGCCTCAGGCGTATTCAAGGGTAAGATAGAGTACCAGAAGGGGAGCGACTTCTCGTCGTTCCTGTGGTCGTTTGGCCCCATCATCTTGCTGGTGATCTTCTGGATATGGATTTTCCGTCGCACCACCTCGGGCATGGGTGGAGGCGGCGGTGGCGTGTTCAACGTGGGCCGCTCGAAAGCCAAGGAATATAATAAAGACAAGAACAAGAAGAAACACGTGACCTTTGCCGACGTGGCCGGCATGGAGCGCGAAAAGAAAGAAGTGGCCGAGATTGTGGAATTCCTGAAGAATCCCGACCGTTATACCGAGATTGGTGGAACCATTCCCAAGGGGGTGCTGCTGGTAGGCCCTCCGGGAACCGGCAAAACGCTGCTCGCCAAGGCTGTGGCAGGTGAGGCCGACGTCCCCTTCCTGTCGATGAGCGGTAGCGACTTTGTGGAAATGTTTGTGGGTGTGGGTGCTTCGCGTGTGCGCGACACCTTCCGCCAGGCCAAGGAAAAGGCGCCGTGTATCATCTTCATCGATGAGATTGATGCCATAGGCCGTGCCCGCAGCCGCAAAAACGACTACACGAGCAACGATGAGCGCGAGAACACGCTCAACCAGTTGCTTTCGGAGATGGACGGCTTTGGCAACAACAGCGGTGTGATTGTGCTTGCCGCTACAAACCGCGCCGATGTGCTCGACAAGGCCTTGTTGCGCGGTGGCCGTTTCGACCGTCAGATTTACATTTCCACTCCCACTCGTGAAGACCGTGCCGCCATCTTCAAAGTTCACCTGAAAAAGACCAAGATTGACGGTAGCGTGGACCTTGACGAACTGGCAAGTATGACAGCAGGCATGTCGGGTGCCGATATTTCCAATATCTGCAACGAGGCTGCCCTGCTCGCCGCAAGGCGTGGCAAGAAAGCTGCCCAGCGCGAAGACTTTGTGGAGGCCATCGACCGTGTGACCCGTCAGCTCGACAAACCCGAGCGCATGGCAAAGACGGTGACCTTTGACGATGTGGCAGGCATGGCGAAACCCAAGAGCGCTGTGCGTGAAGTGATCGACTTCCTGAAGAATCCCGAGAAATATACCCGACTGGGCGGCAAGATACCGCGAGGCGTGTTGCTGGTAGGTCCCTCTGGTTCGGGCAAGACGCTGCTCGCCAAGGCTGTGGCTGGTGAGGCGCATGTGTCGTTCTTTGCCACATCGGCTGCCGAGTTCCAGGGCGAATTTGTGGGTTCGGGCGTGAGTCGCGTGCGCGAACTGTTCCGCAACGCCAAGGAGAAGGCTCCGTGCATTATTTTCATTGACGAACTCGACGCCATTGGCGACCGCAAGAACAAAGGCAACTCGGAACGCGAAATCACGCTCAACCAGCTGCTCGTGGAGATTGACGGCTATGGCACTAACGATGGCGTGATTGTGATGGGCGCCACCAACCGCCTTGACGCTGTTGACAAGGCCTTGTTGCGTCCTGGTCGCTTCGACCGCAAGTGCTATGTGGGCTTCCCCGGACTGGAAGACCGCGTTGAGATATTCAAACTCTACACCGGCCGCATCAAGGCTGGCGAGGATGTGAACATACGCGAACTCGCCGAGCAGGCTTCGGGCTTTAGCGGTGCCGAGATTTCCAAGACCTGTAACGAGGCTGCACTCAAGGCTTCGGGCGAAGGACTTGAATCGGTGCCTCAGCAATATCTGCTCGACGCCATCGCCGCTACCCGCAAGGGCATCGAGAACAAGAAGACCGTGGTGGGCACGGTGATGTTTGACGATGTGGCTGGTATGGAAGAGGCCAAACAGGAGGTGACCGAGATTGTGGACTTCCTGAAGAATCCTGAAAAATATAACAAACTGGGCGGCAAGGTGCCACGTGGCGCTCTGCTCGTGGGCCCTCCGGGAACCGGCAAAACCATGCTGGCGAGAGCTGTGGCAGGCGAGGCCAATGTGCCGTTCATTGCCCGTTCGGGCAGCGACTTCGTCGAGGTGTTTGTGGGCGAGGGTGCCTCTCGTGTGCGCGAACTCTTCAGCGAAGCCAAGGAGAAAGCCCCCTGCGTGGTGTTTATCGACGAGATCGACGCCATAGGCGGTGCCCGCAGCAATGTGGGCTTCAGCAGCGAACACGACCAGACGCTGAACCAGTTGCTCACCGAGATGGACGGCTTTGACGGCGAGACGGGCGTGATTGTGCTCGCAGCCACCAACCGCGAGGACATGCTCGACCCGGCCTTGTTGCGCCCGGGCCGTTTCGACCGCAAGGTGCATGTGTCGCTGCCGGCACTCACTGACCGCGAAGCCATCTTCAAGGTGCATCTGCGCAAAATCAAGATTGACCCTGAGGTCGATATCAAGAAACTGGCTCAACAGACGCCTGGCTTCAGCGGTGCCGAAATCGCCAACGTGTGTAATGAGGCTGCCATCTTCGCAGCCCGCCACAACAGCGAGACGGTGACCATGAAGGACTTCAGCGAAGCCATCGACAAGGTGACGATGGGCCTCGAGAACAAGTCGATGCTGCTCACCGAGCAAGACAAATATGAAACTGCCGTGCACGAGGCAGGTCACTGCACCGCAAGTTGGCACCTGGAGAACGAGGACCCGCTGGTGAAAATCTCGATTGTGCCACGCGGACAGGCACTGGGCGTGAACATGCACGCTACCGAGGAGCGTGTGGGCATGTCGAAACAGGCCTTCCTCGACAAAATCTGCACCTACATGGGCGGCCGCGCCGCCGAGGAACTGTTCCTGGGCAAGATAGGTACAGGCGCCCTGAACGACATGCAGCAGGCTACACGCATTGCCCGCAACATGGTGGTGTACTACGGCATGAGCGAAAAATTGCCCAACATCTCCTACTACGACCCGCAGCGCCAGATGGGCGACAAGCCCTATAGCGACGAGCGCGCCCGCATCATCGACGAGGAAATCACACGCATCGTGAACGAGCAGTATCAGCGTGCCAAGGACCTGCTCACTCAGTACAGCGACGGCCTGCACAAGATTGTGGATCTGCTCATGGAGAAGGAGGTGATTCTGGCTGCCGATGTGGAACAAATCTTTGGCAAACGGCCTTGGATTTCGCGCACCGAGCAACTCATGAAGGAGGCCGAAAAGCGCAAAGCCGCACAGGCTGCCGCCGAACGAGAAGCCGAGCCCGCCTCGGAGGACTCAGAGAACTCAGAGAATTCGGAACCGACCGAAGACTAATCAAGCAATTGAAAATAAACTCTCATTAAGAGGGTGTGTCATAATTCAGTTATGGCTCACCCTCTTTTTCATCCCTAATCGCTCATGAGAAACGATTGGGGTTTATTGTGCAAAATAAAATCTGTTCTAACAAAAATTCTAATGACCGAATTGGGATTATCGATTTTTGGCGATATATTCCTCTACATCGGCGGGATGGTAAGGAATGCGGTCCTTGCCCAGGAATCGGCAGCCATCGGCCGTGATGAGGATGTCGTCTTCGATGCGGATGCCGCCAAAATCCTTATAGGTTTCGAGCATGTCGAAGTTTAAGAACTCGGCGCAGTGGCCGCTGGCACGCCAGTCGTCGATGAGTGCGGGGATAAAGTAGATGCCCGGTTCGTCGGTCACTACGAAGCCCTCTTGCAGGCGACGGCCCATGCGCAGGGCATTGGTGCCAAACTATTCCAGGGTGGGACGCGTCTCTTCGTCAAAGCCCACGTAAATCTGGCCCAGAC
>JAEEVB010000228.1 GCA_016287065.1 Muribaculaceae bacterium | reverse complement strand
TGGCACGCATCATTGCACGGCAGTATGGCGACCAGTCGGCCAAGCCAAGCGATGCCGACAAGAATCTGGGCGACGAACTCGCCGATGTGCTGTGGGTGGTGATGTGCCTCGCCAACCAGACGGGCATTGACCTTGAGGAGGCGCTGCAGCGCAACTTCGACAAGAAGACCGCACGCGACAACATGCGCCACCGCCTGAACCCAAAACTCACCTGCCCGCCCGACAAGACGCAAGTAGTGCTGAAAAACAAATCATTAACACATAAATAAATTATAGAACAATGGAGAATCACAATCACACCCATGCACCTGAAGACAGGTATCTCAAAACCATCGCCGCCAGCAAGGTGACAACCGACGACGACCTGATTGCCAAGCAAGTGCAACAAATACTTGATGAGCACTATGAGGAGAACTGCACTCCTGAGGTGTATGAGTTCCTGCTGAACTGCGTGGACCTCACCACCCTGAGCACTACCGACAGCGAGAAAAGCGTGGCTCAATTTGCCCAACGTGTGAACCAGTATGACCGCGACTACCCCGACTACAAGAATGTGGCCGCCATTTGCGTCTATAGCAACTTTGCCGAGGTGGTGCGCGCCAACCTTGAAGTGAGCGACGTGAACATTGCCGTGTGCAGCGCCTGCTTCCCCTCGTCGCAGGCCCACATCGAGAGCAAAGTGGCCGAGACCGCACTCGCCATTCACGATGGTGCCGACGAGGTCGACATCGTGCTCAACCTGGGCTACTACGTTGATGAGGCCTATGAGGAGCTGTGCGACGAGATTGCAGAACTCAAGGCCACCATTGGCGAACATCACCTGAAAGTGATCCTGGAAACGGGCGCACTCAAGAGCGCCGAAAACATCAAACGTGCATCCATCCTGTCGATGTACAGCGGAGCCGACTTCATCAAGACCTCGACCGGCAAGATCTATCCCGGCGCCACCCTCGAGGCGGCCTACGTGATGTGCCAGTGCATCAAAGAGTATTTTGAAAAGACCGGCAACATGGTGGGATTCAAGGCCTCGGGTGGCATACGCAGCACCGAAGACGCCGTGAAGTATTACACCATTGTGAAGCAGGTGCTGGGCGACAAGTGGCTTACCAACCAGTACTTCCGCATCGGTGCCAGTAGCCTGGCTAATGCCCTGTTCCAGTCGTTCACGGGCAAGACCGATGTGAAGCCGTTTTAGTTTTCAGTTTTTTCAGAAGACGATGAAGCAAAATATTGATATTGAAGAGAGAGCGCGGCTCGGCGAGCAGAACTTTCTCAAGGGATTCAACTGTGCGCAGTCGGTAGTAGCCACCTTTGCCGACCTTTTTCCTGAGGCCGATGCCGAGCAACTGCTCAAGGTAGCGGCCTCGTTCGGCGGAGGCATGGGGCGCCTGCGCATGACCTGCGGCGCCGTGACAGGTATGTTTATGCTCGCCGGGCTTGAAAACGGCAGCAACACCCCAGGCAACCTCGACGCACGCGCCAAGAACTATGCTCTGGTACAAGAACTAGCAGCCCAGTTCAAGCAAGAGAACGACTCGCTCATATGCGCTGAACTGCTGGGCCTGCGTAGCGGACAGATTGAGCCCCCACGCCCCAGCGAACGCACCACCGAGTACTACCGCAGCCGCCCCTGCCCTAAGCTCGTGGCCTGCGCCTGCCGCATCTTCGCCCGCCACCTCGCCAACAAGCAACAAGAAGAATAACTTTGTGTGATATGATTACAATACAATGGGTAATAGGCCAACTTTCACACATCGCGACGGAATGATAGCTGACCCTGCATATGTGCAGTGGCTATCAGAGATTAAAAGCCGTTTCCAGCAGAGCCAAATCAAAGCTGCCGTACGCGTCAATAGCGCCATGCTTGAATTCTACTGGAGCATTGGGCGCGACCTTGTCGCCATGAAAGCAGAGAGTAAATGGGGCAGTGGTTTTTTCAATCAACTCAGTCTTGATCTGAAAGCCATATTTCCGGAGCAGACAGGATTCTCTGCGACCAATCTCAAATACATGATGCGCTGGTATAACTTTTATAATGAGTGGGTTACAAATCATCAGCAAGTTGGTGACGGTATTTCCACTTCAATTCGTCACCAAATTGGTGACCAATTTGAAATGCCCTCCATTCTTGGCATCATACCATGGCGACATCATGTTGAGATTATCACTAAGTGCTCTTCAGTAAATGAGGCTTTATTCTATGTAAACAAGGTTATTGATGAGGGTTGGAGTAGAAGCAAACTAGAATCAAGTCTTGCCGCTCATCTATTTGAGGCACAAGGCAAAGCTGTGACGAACTTTGACCGAGCCCTCCCTGCTCCACAAAGCCATATTGCCCAAGAGATTCTCAAAAACCCATACAACTTGGACTTCTTGAGCATGCGCCAAGGTTATGAGGAAAAAGAACTGGAGGAGGCTCTGGTAAAGAATGTGACACAATTCCTGCTTGAACTGGGCAAAGGTTTTGCTTATGTGGGAAGACAGATGGAATTGCGCATAGATGAAGAATCGGTGTTTTTCCCAGATTTGATATTCTATCATATACCACAAAAACGATATGTGATCATTGAACTGAAAGCTGTGAAGTTTGTGCCTGAGTTTGCCGGGAAACTGAACTTCTATGTCACAGCTGCCGACAAGTTGCTACGTGGCAAGGACGACAATGCGTCGGTAGGTTTGCTCATCTGCAAGACAGCTAAAAAAACAATCGTAGAATGGTCGCTTCAAG
This sequence comes from Muribaculaceae bacterium, assembly GCA_016287065.1. Classification (GTDB taxonomy): domain Bacteria; phylum Bacteroidota; class Bacteroidia; order Bacteroidales; family Muribaculaceae; genus Sodaliphilus. The sequence continues at coordinate 1,391 of JAEEVB010000228.1, read as the reverse complement.
ACATCAACAAACCGCTGGGGGTGGCCACATATCAGTTAGAGGAAGTGATTCAGCGAACAGTGAACGAGATTGAACAAAGGAATATAGCGCAAAAGAAAACTATTGAATAGAAAACATCAATTTGAGAATCACAGGGAAAAAATGAAGGCTTTCCGCCGTTAGTGGAGAGCCTTCATTCGTCGTCAGCCTTCAATTGCACATTCCCATGCTTGTTGTCGAGCGTTCACGACGTAGGGAAATTTAGACTAAATGATTTATTAATAGTGGTACACAAATTTATGCTTTAAAAAAGTAAGCACACCTGAGTGTTCACACGCTTTACGCATGCAAATATACTAAAACTTATTTTTGCTACAATTTTTTTTGACGGAAAAATCACGGTAAGGGCTTTTTTTGGCGTTTTTAAGAAAAATACTGCTAAAAACGTTGATAATTAGCAAGAATGTTTATACCTTTGTGCCGATTTTAACGTTAAAAGGTAGTGAAAATGGCGTCTTTCAAGTTGCCACTTAAGAGTTTATCGCTTGGATTTCAGGCATTTGAATATCATCTTGGAGATGATGTGTTTAATGAAACTGAAACTCCCGATGCACATCACGGCGACGTGAACGTGCAACTGAACGTGGAGCGCAAGACGAATGACATTTTCCACCTTCAATTCACGTTCGACGGCACGTTGACCATCACTTGCGACCGTTGTCTTGACGAGATGCAGTGGGAAGTTGCCACCGACTACGAGATTAGCGTTAAATTCGGTGAAGACTATGACGACAGTCGTGAAAACGTGCTGATCATACCTTCGCACTGGCGAGAACTGGACCTGTTGCCGCTCATGCGCGACTCTGTGCTGCTCACCATCCCCATCAAGCACGTGCACCCCGAAGGGGAATGTAACAAGCTGATGATAGAGAAACTGGGAGCCCACAAGGCCGATATTGACGACGACAGGGCCGATTCTGACGCCGATAATAACGAGAACACTTTTACTCTTGGCGACGACCCCCGCTGGGAAGCGCTCAAGAAACTTAATGATAACAACTAATAAATAAATAAGAAAATGGCACATCCTAAACGTAGACAGTCAAAGACTCGTACAGCTAAGAGAAGAACTCATGACGTAGCTGTAGCTCCAACAATCGCACTGTGCCCCAACTGTGGCGCATGGCATGTTTATCACACAGTTTGCCCCGAATGTGGTTACTATCGCGGCAAGAACGTGATGGGCGAAGAAATGGCAGTTTAATCACCCGACTCATTCTTCCATCACTCAACATGTGAAATCTCTAATATCCTAAATTCATGACAGTATCTACTCTCATCGTTTAGGATATTTTTTGATTTTTTGCTATAAGTCATTTTTGAATATGCTGAACGCAAGAATTACAGGTATT
>JAEEVB010000227.1 GCA_016287065.1 Muribaculaceae bacterium | reverse complement strand
ACCCCAACATCTTGCCGGAGTCGATGGTGGCGCCAAAGGTCACATTATCGGTCTTCATCCAGTACAAACAGCCTTTCGCGTCGATGAGCAGAATATCTTTGTAATGGACTGTCTTGGATATGTCCACATCGCCACTGCCAAACCACTTCTTGATGGTTTCGGCAGTCTTGTCGCTGAATCGCAAACCCGTATCTTTGTCGATGTGGATGATGCGCGGGTCGAGCGACTGGGCAGCCGAATCCTGGACATATTTCACGCCCTTGGAGAACAGTTTGCCCACGCCATAATCAACGCTCTTCTTTCCGGCAGTGTTGGCCATGCCGCTCAGCGTCTTGGTCACGCTTCCGGTCTTGGCATAGATAGCCATGCCGTCTTTCACGCTCTCGGTGCCAATCACAATGGCATACTCCTTGAGAGGATTACTCGTCAGGTCGCCTGCCTGATTCTGAATCACGCCCAGAGCGCCCTGGCCCATGCCAACGGCCACATGAAGTGCGCTTTCGCCGAGCGACTTGCCGTCGGCATAACTCTCGCTCGCGGCCACCATGGTTGATTTTGTGAAGGTGTAAACATTCTTCACGGCCTTGCCGCCTGGCACGCACTCGCCCATGATGTTCACGGCGGTTTCACACACTTTATCAACCTTTTCGGCCATTTCGGTGGCCGATTTCCACTGCTCGGCAATTTCTTGCTGATAGTAGAATTCTTCCTCTGCCAAAGCTTGCTCCTGGCGAATCTTGCTCTGCAGGTTATCGACCGTCGTATGATACTTGTCGGCGAGTTTTTCTATATATTTCTCTTTCTCAAGGGCGCGCTCCTGCTCGGCTTTCATGTCGCTGTAAGCCTTCATGTCGTCGGTGTAGCCACGCTCCAGGTCGCGCTTGTTCATGGCATCCCACTGTTCGCGCTGCTCTTTCACGTTGCGGGCCGCTGTCTCGGCATTCTGACGCACATAACCCTGATTTTCGTAACTGAAGCGCATGCGCTCTTCAAGATCGGCAGTGGTCAACTTGGGTTCACTGTCATCGTAGCACTTGGTCCACCGGCCATCGCTGGTGGGATAGAACTCGGTCCTCTTGCCTGTTGCCGGGTCGGTATAGGTGAGGGTGCCGTCGGCTCCCTCGTGGAAGTACCTCTTCGCAAGATCGGGATAGTCGGTAGGATGGAAGAGCTTGCCATCGTCGGGCTTTGGTTCTGGTTTCGGGTTCTCTTCCTCTTCGGGGCGCTTGGGCTCCACAGCGGGCATATCGGGCCCGTCGGGCACGGGAGGCGGCAACTCGGCACCGCCACCACCTATGATGGTGTTAGTGATGTTGCTGGCAATCTGTGCTCCTGTGCCACCAATGAAACCGGCAATGCCGCTGCCCAGCAATATCGAGGCAACCGTGGCGATGGCTCCTATCACAGCACCCTCTTTTTCATCGGTGTGTTTGCCTAGGCCCAACGGGTCGCCCTCGCCTTTCATCCAAGTCATGAGGTCGTTGATATAATCCTTGAGTTCGGCCTTGTCTTGGGCATCGAGCTGTGCCGTGCCTGCCTCGCCGTCGAGCAATTCCTCGCCCATTTCGGCGGCAGCCACGGCAGCATCGACCTGAATTTCCTCAACTTCAAAGTAGATGCGGGTCCATGGCATAGTGGCCATCTCGTTTTTGGGAGTTCCTTTACGGTCTCCACTGGTCATTGCTGTGGCCGAGGCGCTTATCATGGCCAGCAGGTGCCCGTCGCCCTTGAAGTAGATGAAGTGGCCCAGGGTCGGATTCACACTCAAAGGTTTCTCGCATGTGAGTGTTTGGTCCGATACTTTCGTACGCGTTTCTCCGCTTTGCTTGGTTATGGTGGTCACGGTGCTGTATTTGTCCTCGCCATTAAACGAATAGGAAAAACCAATCCCGCCATCAGTCGGCACAAATGTGAGCCCACGAAAGGAATATTTGCCTCGAGCCTTGATTTTGTCAACTACAGTGCGGTGGCCCATCATGCCCGAACTGGTAATCGTGTATTCAACATCGTAGGAGCGGCTCACGCCATCGTCGGCATAGATACAGAATCCCGCTTCGTGCAGGGCAACACCTTCTACACCCATCACCTTGTCGTAGGAGAATTCCCATGTGGCTTGAGGGCTATTCTTGCGTGCCACATCGGGCACCCAGCCGGCTGCAGCGATGGGCTTGAGGCGCATTCCATAGATTTTCAAGCCTTTCTCTTTTATCACTTTGTTGATGTCGATATCGCCGTTGCAATAGCTGCGCTGCAGGTCGGTATAGTCAATGTCCTGCAGTTTCAGGAGCACCACGGGGTCGACCCAACGCGTGCCATTGGCATTGATTTGCTCGCCGTCGGCCCAGGCGGTCAGCGTCCCGAGCAGGAAAAGAGCAAGCAAAATGGTTTTAAAAAGGTTTTTGCACATGGCCTTTAAAATTTTGGTTCGTCACAAATTTACAAAAAGATGTGTAAAGCGCCAAACAATTGTGACTATTGTCGCAGATAATGGGTATAATCCTACACATATATCACTTTTTTGGCCCAAAAACAGGGTAATTGTTGTAGAATTGCGCGGGAATGACTATTTTTGTAAATAATTCACCATTAAAACTTGAAAAAATGAAGAGAAAAGGCATAATCATGAGTATAATGGCAGTGGCTTTGCTGCTCACGTCGGCAACTGCGCTGGCCAAGGATAAAGTGGCCGAGGCGCCCAATTATGTGAAAGCGCTCGGATTCAATGCACCCGTAAAGACGCTGGGGGCCTACAGCGACGAGATGGAAGTGGCCGATGCCGACTATTGCACCTTTGAGTTTGACCGCGAGGGCCGACTCATCTCCTATGACCAGAGCGAGACGATCGAAGGGGCTTTTAGCTATACCATCTACTTTGGGCTCGACGGACTGCCGACACATGCCCAGAGCGTGTTCATCAACTGGTGGGAACTCGATGAAGAGGGTAATCCTCCTATTACCACCACCCAGTATGCCGTGCGCAAGCTAAAGAACGGTGATGTGACCATGCTCTATATCGATGGCCTGGGAGAGAGTGAAAAGGAAGTGAAGGTGACCCATGATGCACAGGGACGCATCATTGAGGTCGACAATATCACCGACGGCGTGGTGAACCGCTACCGGTATCCTACTGGAGTCAATGTGCCCTGCTACCAAGATGGCACAGTGGCATTCCCGCAGGTCGACATGATTCATGGCCATCGTGTTAAATTCCCGCCACAACAAGCCGTGCCCACGGGCGTCACTGAGTTCCAGAATGGCTTGTGGAATTTTGAAGTGAAATACTTCGAATAATGGCATTGATGACGAATCGTTTGACTACTGTTTTAGTTGCCGTGCTGCTTCCTGTTGCAGCATGGGCAGCGATGCTTGTGGCTGAGCCCGACACGGTGCCACTCTCTGAGGCTCCGCTCATGGTTGCTGGCAGCATGCAGGTGCATATCGACTCGCTTGAGGCCCCCAGCGAGGAGGCTCTGATGGCAGCACACATGGCCGCCAATGCCACGATTGCTGGCACCTGGAAATTTAACGGGCCCAGCGTGGATGCGAGAGGCAGCAGTTTTGTGAGCCGATTGGGCAAACCAATAGCCAAAAGCAAACTGAAAAAGGGGCTGAAAAAGGCCTACGACAAACTCAAGTTGAAGAAGCGCTGGACCTCGTTTGTGCTCACACGCGAGGGTCGCTGGAGCATCACGCTGCTGGGCAAGTCGATAGGCGGCAGTTATGACTATTATCCCACCACCGAGCAACTGGTGCTGCAGGGCCTGCTGGTGAAGATAGAGGGGCAGGCCTATCGCGAGGGCGACCACTTGCATGTGCAGTTTGAGGCCGACAAGTTTCTCTCCCTGATGCGTCTGCTGGGCAAACTGATACACGCCGATGTGCTCAAGTCGCTGGCAAAGCTCAGCAACAATTATCACGATGTGAAAGTGGGGTTCGACTTCAAGCAGGAAAAATAAAAAGTGCATAAAAAATCTCAGCCTTCACTTGCGTGTAAGGCTGAGTAAACGTGGTTAATACTTGCTCTATACAAGAGCTTTATTAATCTGGCCTAATCTGTGAAACAGTTAATAAATCATTGGTCTGCTATGAATCAGTCAATTTTCAAAATGCCTCGTCTGTA
>JAEEVB010000226.1 GCA_016287065.1 Muribaculaceae bacterium | reverse complement strand
CAGGTCCTGTGTAACCTGCGCCTCCAGTGGCACCCTGGTCATAACCTCGATATAGGTATAACGGGTAGTTGGTCGCAGTGCCATCGGTCGAGGCATTGGATTGAATGGAGATAAACATGTCGTTGTTGCCGCTCTCCACCTCCTCGCATATTTCAGAGAGAGGACGGTTGTAGATCTCGGCATCGGCTGCGCCGCTCACATAGGGATAGGGACCATTCTTGACGCGCGACATGGTGATGTTGTCGGCCTGAACACCCATGGCGATGAGTTCTTCGCGCAGGCGCAGACATTTCCACAGGTTGGTGTTCGATTCATAGAAACCGCAGGTGTCAGGACGACCTGTCTCCGAAGTCATCGGGTAGGGGATGGTGGCCATAGGACGGTCGTTGGGACCCCAGCTGCCGTGACCCGGGTTGATGTAGATGCGCAGTTCATTGGCGTCTTTAGCCTGAAGCGCAAATGCTGCCATGATTGCAGCTGCTGCAAGTAATAATATCTTCTTCATAGCTGTAATCATTTAACAAGGTTAATAATATAAGCCTCGCCGGTGGGAGTGGAGAAGGCAATCTTTCCGCTCTGTGCCGAGGGCAGAGGATACATGGCTATCACATCGCTGCCTGTGAGCACCTGACGGTGGCCCTGCAGGTCAACAGCGATGATTTCACTGGAGGTGTACACTTCACCATTGTCTTTGTCATTCATGCCTACAATGATGTTGTTGTCATACCATTTGGGCGCTCTCACAATGCCAAGAGGCTGGACGTCAGAGCCATCGGTATTGCACACATAGGCGCCCATACCCGAAACGAAGAAGAGTACCTTGGTGCCATCGGGCGACATGCTGGGCCAGATGTAGCGATACTGAGTACCAAGTGGTGACAGTTGGCGGGTCTTGCCGTTCATGGTAATCATGAGCTGATACCTGTCGAGTGAGAGAACGGGCATGGTCTGCTGAGCTTTCTCAGCACTCAAGGCCTTCTTCTCCATCTTGCTCTTGTTGACGGCAATCGCTGTGTTGCCTTCAATAGCCACACCATTTAAATCACGGGTGGGTTTCATGAGCTGCTTGGCTTGTCCGCTGGCAATGTTCTTGCTGAACACGGCGGTTTTAGTCAAGTGCTTCTCGTTCATCGATTTCTCACGATAGACCACATTCTGGCCGTCTTGAGAAACCTTTGCATCATAGCCGGCACCGTTGGCGTTGGTAATCACCTGCGTTTGTCCGGTTGCCAGATCATACTTTGTGAGTCCCTTGTTGTAGTCAGTCGTGACGAGCACATAATCGCCCGCAGGACTGATGGCGGCAATTTTGTTGACTTCATTTGCGGGAATATTGACTTTCTCAATCGAGCCAACATTCACGAGCTGAGCCATGCCGCTTAAGGACGCGCACAATGCTAATGTTAAGAAAACATTCTTCATAAATGCATGGATTTTGGTTAAACAATTAGTTATTTATAGTTTGTAGAATTAGATTGTAAATTTGCAGTAAATATATAAGGATTTTTTGAATTATACAATAATTTTAAACTTGTTTTAGATTTATTTTATAATGTAATAAAAAAAGACCGCCACTTGTTGACAAGTGACGGCCTTATGTTGTTCCTGTTTACTGGATACGTCAAATCAGGTATTGCGAGCTGATGGCCTCGTTGTTGTGAACACGCATCATGGTGTCGGCAAAGAGCTGAGCGATGCTCACGATCGTGGCCTTGGGGCAGCGTGTGGTGTCGAAGGGGATGGAGTTGGTAAAGATTACCTCGGCAAGTGCGCTTTCGTTCACGCGATCGCAAGCGGGTCCGCTCATGAGTGCGTGCGAAGCGAGTGCCCTCACCGTGCGTGCACCGGCTTCCTTCATCACATTCGCAGCCTTGCAAATGGTGCCTGCAGTGTCAATCATGTCATCGACTAGCACCACATCTTTGCCTTCAACCTCGCCTATGATGGTCATTTTTTCAACCACATTTGCTTTTGCGCGCTGCTTGTGGCACAATACCAGAGGTGAGTTGAAGTACTTGGCATAGGTGTTGGCACGCTTGGCGCCACCTACGTCGGGCGATGCGATTACCATGTCATCGAGTTTCATCTTCTTGATGAAGGGGATAAACACCGACGATGCATAGAGGTGATCGACAGGCACGTTAAAGAAGCCCTGAATCTGGTCGGCATGCAGGTCCATGGTGATGAGGCGGTCAATGCCGGCTTTGCTCAAGAGGTCGGCCACCAGTTTGGCGGCAATCGACACACGGGGTTTGTCCTTGCGGTCCTGACGCGCCCAACCAAAGTAGGGAATCACGGCAATCACAGTCTTGGCCGATGCACGCTTGGCTGCGTCAATCATCAGCAACAGTTCCATGAGGTTGTCGCTGTTGGGGAAGGTAGACTGGATGAGGTAGACCTCGTCGCCGCGAATCGACTCTTCGAACGACACTTCGAACTCGCCGTCGGCAAAGCGTTGAATGTTCATCTTGCCCAAAGGAATACCCAGACATTTGGAAATTTCTTCAGACAGGTACATAGAATTGGTTCCCGAGAAAATCTTGAAGGGCTGATTTGAATTGCTCATAGTTTTTTTAGGCTATTTTATGGCTGTTAAATGATAGTGCAAATTTAAGAATTTTCAGTGATTTGAACGAGAAATAATCTCACAATTTATTAACAATAGATGAAAAAATTTATTTGAATTTCCAGAACATCGCACTAAGTGGCTGAATGGAAATGATTAATGGCTTCTCGTGGGTGAGCGACATCTCTGTTTTCTCTCGTGAAATGAGTTCTATAGCTTTCTTTTCGCCTGGTGTTATGCCAAGATACTCAAAAGCGTGCTCTGGCACATTCACGCGGCACTGTGCCTCATGGTCGTCGAAGTTGGCCACTACCAGAATGGTTTCGTTGCCCATGTGGCGCAAAAAGGCATATTGTTTGTCGGGGTTGAGCGAGTCATAATTCACGTACATCAGGTCAAAGAATTCACCTTCGGTGATGGCACGCTCCGAACGACATATCTTGAGGATGCTGGCATACGTGCTCCTGAGCCTTTTTTCGTCATCGGTGAGCAGCATGCTGTTGCAGCGCCCATGATTATACCAGCGCCGCACGGTGTCGACCGATATGTAGTCGAAAATCGAAGTCCGTCCGTCATCGCCACTAAACCCACTGGCACCTTCGGCTTTTTCGCCTAGTTCCTGCCCTGCATAGAGCATGAACGGGCATCGTGACATGGCGGCGCTCACTGCCAATGCGGGGATGGCCTTCTGCGCATTGCCTGCAAACTGTGGCGATGCAATGCGTTGCTCATCATGGTTCTCAAGGAAGTTGAGCATGTGGTCTTGCAGTCCCTCGATGGTTTGCCAGCAGCCTGTGATGGCGCTTGCTGGAGCCTGGCCGCACATCACGGCGCGCAATGTGTCGTAGAGTGTTACCTTGTCGTAGAGGAAGTCGAAACCGCCGCGTTCAGTGAAATCACGATAAAGTGCCGTGTCGTAGATTTCGGCAATGAACACAATGTGCGGAAATTTTTCCTTAACCTGAGCAATGGCCCAGCGCCAAAACTCCACCGGAACCATGTGCGCCATGTCGCAACGGAAGGCATCGATACCCTTACTTGCCCAGAACTTCAGGATGTGCAGCATCTTGTTCCAGGTCGATGGGATGGGGTAGAAGTGGCAGCAGTTGCATCCTGGGTCGATGCCGTAGTTGAGTTTCACGGTCTCGTACCAGTCGTTGATGCCAGGATTTTCGCGATAGCAGTCATTTCCGGTTGCCTTGGCAGGATGTTCGCTGTAAGGATTCCCGTTGTCGCAAGACACAGGTGGCACAAAGTCATGCCCCGTAATGTAGTAGAAATTGTTGTTTGGGTCAAAGAACCGCTCTTTGTTGTCGTCCTCTCCCAAATCGGCCACGCCCTTGGGTTTGGCGTCGCTGTGATACTCTCTGGCCACATGGTTGGGCACATAGTCAATCACCACCTTCAGCCCGGCTGCATGAGTGCGTTCAACCAGTTGTTCAAACTCCTCCATTCTCTTGTCGACATCTACTGCCAGATCTGGGTCAATGTCATAATAGTCACGTATGGCATAAGGCGAACCTGCGTTCCCTTTAACAACCTGATCGTTACTCGATTTGATGCCAAAAGT
>JAEEVB010000225.1 GCA_016287065.1 Muribaculaceae bacterium | reverse complement strand
GACTAATAAGTCTAATAAGTTTAATTAGACAAATGGATGAGAAACTTATCAAAGAGCGTTTGAAACAAAGATAAGAGGGAACGGGTGTGAGGGAAATGGTGATAGCATATAAGGTTGAGGGTTTAGAGTTGAGGGTTGAGGTTTTTTGATGCGAGCAAGCTCACGGTTTAGGGTTGAGTGTGCAGGGTGAGGAAAAGAAGTGGGCTGGCGTTGCGGCCAGCCCTATAGGAGTGTCGCCCCCGAACGGGGCTTACTTACACAGGAAATTTTCCTTCACAGGAGTTTCGCTTCTCACAAAATTGGCAACGGTTACTGATTGTGTTTCAGTTCCATGAAACCAACGCGGCGGCCCTGCAAGTCATAGGCAGCCACGACACTATAGCGACCACCTTCGGGATAGTAGCTGTAGGACTCGACCAGAATGTCACCATCCTCGTCGGTAAAACCCTTGAAGGCTGCATTGCTGGGCAGATGGATGAGGGTGCCATTCTCAACGTTGAGAATAAAGGTGTAGACGTTGCGCGAATCGGGAATACCCGAAAGCACAAGAATCGACTCGTTGTAGGGGTGCACCCAAACATGGTCGACACATTTCACCGCCTGCTCGGTCACCACTTTTCCTTGCTCGGGTGTGAAGAAACTGTAGTTATCCATATCGAGTTCACCTTCGGGATGAGTGGTGAGAATGCATCTTGACTCGCCGTTGTGACGCATGCAGGTCCACAGACTCACAGGTTGCAAATCGGCATCGGAAGTGGACGCAGCCGGTTCAGTTACAAAGACATCGTAACTGCCTCCTTGGGCTATGATGCGAGTTCCCTCGGGCAATGTGGCTGCCATGGCCGAAAAAGCCAATACGGCTGAAATCAATGACAGAAAAAGTTTCATCATACTGCAGATTTAAGCAAGTTAGTCGAGAATAAGCATAGCGTCGCCATAGGCACCGAAGCGATATTTCTCCTCAATAGCAACCTTGTAGGCGTTCATCACCTGATCATAGCCACCAAATGCCGCCGTAATCATGAGCATGATAGAATAAGGCATGTGGAAATCGGTGATGAGTGCGTGTGCGGTCGAGAAATCGTAGGGCGGGAAAATGAACTTGTTGGTCCAGCCCGAGAAAGGCTTGATGTGGCCGTTCATGCCCACAGTGCTCTCCAGGGCGCGCAGCACCGAAGTGCCCACGGCACAAATCTTGTGGCCTTCGTCGCGAGCAGCATTCACACGCTCCGAAAGTCCCTCGCTCACCTCCATCTGCTCGCTGTCCATGCGGTGCTTGGTGAGGTCTTCGACATCGATGTCGCGATAACTGCCCAAGCCAATGTGCAGGGTGAGGTACTCGTCGCGAACGCCCTTGATTTCGAGGCGTTTCATCAGTTCGCGGCTAAAGTGCAGACCTGCAGCGGGAGCCACCACTGCACCCTCGTTGCGGGCATAGATGGTCTGGTAGCGCTCCACATCTTCCTCGACGGGTTCGCGCTTGATGTAGTAAGGCAACGGGGTGTGACCCAGTTCAAACAGGTTTTTCTTGAATTCATCATGAGGCCCGTCGTAGAGGAAGCGCAGCGTGCGACCGCGCGAGGTGGTGTTGTCGATGACCTCGGCCACCATCGAGTCGTCGAGCCCGAAGTAGAGTTTGTTGCCAATGCGTATTTTGCGGGCGGGTTCTACCAGCACATCCCACAGTTTGTGCTCCTCGTTGAGTTCACGCAGCAGGAAGACCTCAATCTTGGCACCCGTCTTCTCCTTGTTGCCATAGAGCTTGGCGGGGAACACGCGCGTGTCGTTGAAGATGAACACATCCTGGTCGTCGAAGTAATCGATGATTTCCTTAAACACCTTGTGTTCAATCTCGCCCGTCTTGCGGTGTAACACCATCAGGCGCGATTCGTCACGGTTCTCCACTGGCTGGTCTACGATCAGCTCTTGGGGCATGCGGGTATCAAATTCTGAAAGTTTCATGATGTAATTATTTTATGTTTGTAATTTTTTTAGTCGATTTGAGAGGAGCGGGCAGCCTTCTCTTGGCGCTTGGCCTTCATGGCCTTGGCACGGGCACGATTGGCAATGCGCTCGGCCTCGATGCGTTGCTGCTCGGCCATGTCGGGCATCACATACTGCTCCTCGTCGAGGCGGGCAAGCAGGTCGTCGACGCTGCAGCACTGCTCCACGCGCACATCGCCCACACGGGTGCGGCGCAACGAGGTGAGATGTGCTCCGCTACCCAGGGCTTCGCCAATGTCGCGGGCCAGGGCGCGAATGTAGGTACCCTTGCTACACACCACCCTGATGGTCAGGGTGGGCTCGGCAGGCAGACCGCACTCGAGCACTTCGATCTCGTCGATGACAAGCGTCTTGGGGCGGATTTCCACATCCTTGCCCTTGCGCGCCAGTTTGTAGGCGGGTTTGCCGTCGACCTTGCAGGCGCTGAACTTGGGCGGCACCTGCTCGATGGTGCCAGTGAACTGGCGCTGGAGCACTTCCTGCACCTGCTCGCGGGAGATGTGTTGCCACGGATAGGTGGCATCGACCTCGGTCTCGAGGTCGTAGGAGGGTGTGGTGGCACCCAGACGGATTCCTGCCACATACTCCTTGACACCTGACTGCAACTGCTCAATGTGCTTGGTCATGCGGCCTGTGCACACCAGCAGCACACCGGTGGCGAGGGGGTCGAGCGTGCCGGCATGGCCCACACGCACGTTTTTGATACCCAAGTGCTTGCGCAAGCGGGCACGCACGCGTTTCACCACCTCGAACGATGTCCACCGCAGAGGTTTGTCGATGCTGAATATTTCGCCTTCGATGGGATTAAGCACAGGCGTCTTTGTTTTGCGTTGAATAATAATATAAATAATGAGAGATGGCGGTACTTAGTCCACCATTTGCAGATTGCTACCCAAGGCAAGCATGAGCAGAATCACGCCACCCACCACAATGCGGTACCAGCCAAAGGCCTTGAAACCACGCTTGGTGAGGAAGTTGATGAAGAACTTGATGGCAAGCACTGCTACAATGAATGCAACCACGCAGCCTACGAGCAGCACCAGCCAGTTGTCGGTCAGCAGCGTGCGCGACACGGGGTCCTTGATGAGTTCGAGCATCTCATAGCCCGAAGCGGCTGCCATGGTGGGCACTGCCAGGAAGAACGAGAACTCGGCGGCAGTCTTGCGCGTCAAGCCCTGCTGCATGCCACCGGCTATGGTGGCAAACGAGCGCGAAGTGCCCGGAATCATGGCGATGCACTGATACAGACCGATGATGAACGAGCGGCGTTCGGTCAAGGGCTTGTCCTTCTTGTTGTCGAACCACTTGTCGACGAAGAGCAGCAACACACCCACCAGCACCAGCATGATGGCCACCACGAGCACGCTGCCCAGCAGCTGGTCGATGATGCCCACCTTCTTGAGTGCGAAACCAATGAGGGCTGCCGGCACAAATGCCACCAGCAGTTTCCAGTAGAAGTCATACTTCTGCTTCACTGCCTTGAGTCCGGTCACGCCAGGCTCCACAGGCTGCAGGCGGAAGAAACGCTTCCAGTAGAGCCACACTACCGAGAGGATGGCACCAAACTGGATGATGACCGTGTAGGCGTTGACAAAGGGGTCGGCGGTGTTCACGCCCAGCACACTTTCGGCAATGATCATGTGGCCTGTCGACGACACCGGCAGGAACTCGGTCAAACCCTCAACAATCGCTATGATAATCGATTGAAATATATCCATAGCGCACTATTTTTATTTTACAACAGTGTCTTCGCTTTCCACAGGTTTCTCCTCGGGCTCGGGTTTGGCGGCCTTCTTCTTGTACATGATGGCAGGCACCATGAGCACAAAGCCCAGCAGCGCCACCAAAGGCCCTATGACCGTGCGGCGGGTGCTGAAGATATCGTTATTGAAGGTGTCGCCTGTATTAGAACTGCCAGTCATCAGCAGGAAGCCTAGCACAATGAGCAGCAGGCACACGCCAATCATTACAAAGTTGATTTTGTCGAGCGGGAAAATGCTCTGGGTCTTTTTAGGCTCGCTCGCCTTAGCGGGAGCAGCCTGTTTTTTCTTTTGATCTTTAGCCATTTTTCAATTTAGTCTATGAAGCTCTGTTGCAGTTCATGCGAGTGCGAGCCTCTTTTTTGTGCAAAGATACAACATCGG
>JAEEVB010000224.1 GCA_016287065.1 Muribaculaceae bacterium | reverse complement strand
GAAGTATATCCCAAAAAACCATACAAACTCAAACTTGACAAGAAAACCGACTTGCTCGGCAACGGCAAGAACAAGCACTATGTGCTGCTGGCTGCACCCGATTTATTGGGATTTCTCAAAGATCCTCTGGGATTTGAATTGAGCCGGCGCATGGGGCTGGCATTCACGCCTGCAAGTCAACCTGTGGAAGTGGTCTTAAATAATGATTACATAGGCATGTATCTCTTGTGCGAGCACATCAGGGTAGATAAAAGTCGTGTGAACATCGTAGAGCAGGCCGATAACGATACCATCTCCGAAAACGTAACCGGTGGTTGGCTGCTAGAGATTGACAATCATCCTGAAGAGGGTGAGATTCTCATCAATCAGCCCAACGACAGTACACTGAGGGTGTTGTTGCATACCCCCGAGGTCCTTTCGACAATGCAGCGCGACTATATCACTAATTTGCTCATGCGAACCGACTCCGCCATTTTTGCCTCTAATCCATACAGTACACGCTGGAGCGATTTCATCGATTGCGAGGCGCTGGCCCGTTTTTACATCATCTACGAAGTTGTCGACAACTTCGAGTCGTTTAGCGGAAGTTGCTATTTCTACAAGGAGAAAGGTGATAGTACCAAGTTCATATTTGGTCCCGTGTGGGATTTCGGTAGTTCTTTCAATCGAACCAGTCTGAGTCCTCGATTTATCTATCAAGATCCCTTCTTTTATTCCCACATCAAGTGGATCAAGCAAATAAGCCGATTCAGCAATTTCAAGCAGATGGTTACACAAGTATGGAATGATTTTTATCCCACGCAATTAACCGATATAGGTGACTGGCTGAACAATTATGCTACTAAAATTAGTACAGCCGCCACAAATGATCAGCTAAGATGGCCTCAAATCTTTAGCGAAGGTTCATCAGTCATGTGGCAAGCTTCTATTATGGCCAACTTTATGAATATAAAGACGGCATGGCTTGATGAGCAGTGGCACACCTTCGTCTTGCCTGGTGATGTGAACGGGGACGGCAAGGTGAATGTGAGCGATGTTTCAGCGCTCATCAACATGATTCTGGGCATCAGCGAAACGAATGAGATTGATGCCGACCTGAACGGCGACGGACGCGTGAATGTGAGCGATGTCTCAGCCCTCATCAACATCATCCTGGGCATCCAGTAACTTAGTCTCGCTACGCTCGGGTTTAGGGTTTAGAGATATTAAACCAAAAACAAACAGGACTGACTTTACCGCCAGTCCTGTTTAGTATATTGCCTCAATGGGTTAATTACATCTTTATAACACTTTATCACAAGGGTTTACGCCTTACCTGTCACCTCTCAACCCTAAACGCTCAACCCTAAACCACCTAAATAAAGCGCCAGGTGATGGTGCCCACGCCATCGGTGGTGCGGTTCAGGGGCACTGAGAACTGCGACTGCATGGCAGCCTCGATGCAACTCTGGCGGGCCTTGGTGTTGTTGCGCGCCTCGCCTGTGCCGCCAGCATAGGTAGCCTTGGTAACCTTGCCACGCGGATTCACGGTGACCCTGATGGTGATAGTGCCTGCCGAGGTGCTGTGGGGACGACCCCAGCGTTCCACGGTGTAACCCACCAGGCCGTCGCCCAGACTGGCATGGCCCTGCAGAGCACCCGTCGAAGCGTTGCCGTTGGGCGAGCCTTCGGTCTTAGAACCCTTGCCCGATGCATTACCAAACACATTCTTCATGTCGCTGTTCACTGTCGACGACGACGATTTGCTGCTCTTGGTCTCGGGCTTCTTGGCCTCGGGTTTGTTGTTGGGCCTTGCTGCGCCCGTCTTTTCGGGCTTTTGAGGCTCGGGCTTCTTGGTTTCCTTGATCTTTTGGGGCGATTCCTGCTTTTGCTTGATGGGTTCGGGCTGCTTGGGCTCTACCTTGCCTGCATCCTTCAGGTCGTGAGCCTCCACATTGGGTTCGGGCGTCACATCCTCGGTGGGTTCGGTCTGTGCCTCTTTCAGTTCCTGATTCTCTTGTTGCGGTTCGGGAATATCGCCCAGTTTCACATACTCATCGGCAGCCTCTTCCATGAAGATGGAGTCCTCGGGCAGTGCCTGGGCCAACTCTTCCATGCCCTTGGGCGGATACTCATAGTGCAGGGTGCAGCACACCAGCACCGCGCCCAGCCCAATGGTGAGCAGCAGGGTGAGGATACCCGATTTCAGTTCGTTGTTAGTAATCTTCATTACTGTGCGGGGTTGGTTGTTGCCATTGGTTGCGGTTCAGCCGGCTGCACATCGGCTTGCGGTTGCGGGGCCGGCGCAGTTTGCGGTTGTGTGGTGGCAGGTGTGCCACTGCTGGGCTTGGTGGCAAGCACTATCTTCAGGCCCACCTTCGAGCCCTTGTCGAGCACTTCCACAATTTTGCCGTAAGGCACATTCTCGTCGGCGTGCAGGGCCACAAACTGGTGGTCTTCATCGCTTCCGTTCTTCACAGCGAGCAAGAAACCCTCGAGTTGCTCATAGGGGAGCGGACGAGGTTCCTCTACATTCAGCGAATCGCTCTGCGATACCAGCAGGTTCTGGTCTTCGTCAATGTAGAGGCGTGTGCTGGGCTTCAGCGTGGTGGTCTGGCTGCTTTGCGGCAGGTTGATCTCCAGCGCCGAAGGGAACACAAAAGTCGACGTCACCATGAAGAAAATGAGCAGCAGGAAAATGACATCGGTCATCGAAGCCATGCTGAACATTGACAATTGGTCGTGTTGTCGTTTTAATGCCATTTCTTTTGCTGTTTAGCGGTTATTTCACAGGTTCGTTAAGCAGGTCCATGAATTCCATGGTGCTGCCTTCGAGCTTGTTCATCACTTTCTTCACGCGTGAGGTGAGGTAGTTGTAGGCAAACAGGGCAATAATACCCACCAAGAGACCAGCCACTGTGGTGACCAGAGCCTCGTAGATGCCGCTCGACAGGATGGTGATGTTGGCATTGGTACCGGCATTGGCAACTGCCATGAACGCCTGCACCATACCCGTTACCGTTCCCAAGAAACCAATCATGGGAGCGCCAGCAGCGGTAGTGGCGAGCCACGAAAAACCTTTCTCGAGCCTCGAGATTTCCATGTTGCCCACATTTTCCACAGCCACCAGCACATCGTTCATGGGACGGCCAATGCGGGTGATACCCTTCTCAATCATGCGCGACGAAGGCGTGTTGGTAGCGCGGCACAAGTGCAGTGCCTCGTCGACCTGTCCAGCATGTATGTAGTCGCGAATGCGCTGCATGAAGCCTTTGTCTTCCTTGTTCACCGAGTTAATGGCAAAGCAGCGTTCAAAAAAGATGTAGATACTGATGATAGCCAGCAATGCCAACGGTATCATAATCCAGCCGCCTTTCAGGGCAAGTTCCCACACCGTCATGTCGGCCACTTGGCTGGGAGCCGCTGCGGCTTGAGTAGCAGCCGCAGGCGCTTGTGCAAGAATTAAATTTGCTAATGTCATAAAAAAGTGATTATTGTGTAGTATTAATATTTTCAATGAGTTATCTCAGGCACTCCTTGTAGGCCTTCACCGTCTGCTCCAAGCCCAGATAGAGTGCATCGCTGATGAGCGCATGACCAATCGACACCTCCATGAGGTAGGGCACATGATCCTTGAAGTACTTCAGGTTCTCAAGGTTCAGGTCATGCCCTGCATTCACGCCCAGACCCACGCTGTGAGCGGCCTCGGCAGCACGGGTAAACGGCTCCACAGCGGCCTCGGCATTCAGGTGATAGTTCTTGGCGTAGGGTTCGGTATAGAGTTCCACGCGGTCGGTGCCCGTCTTGGCAGCGAGCTTGATGTTGTCGATATCGGTGCCCACAAAAATGCTGGTGCGGATGCCTTTTTCTTTAAGCCGGTCCACAATCGAGGTGAGGAACTCCAGATTAGGCTCAATCTCCCACCCTGCCGACGATGTGAGCGCATCGGGCGCATCGGGAACGAGGGTGACTTGCGAGGGCTTGACCATGAGCACCAGCTTCATGAAATCCTCGCTCGGATATCCCTCGATGTTAAATTCTGTGCGGATAAGCGGGCGCAAGGCAAACACATCTTCGTGCTTGATGTGACGCTCGTCGGGGCGCGGATGCACCGTGATGCCATTGGCACCAAAGCGTTCGCAATTCACAGCCACACTCTCTACATTGGGCACATCGCC
>JAEEVB010000223.1 GCA_016287065.1 Muribaculaceae bacterium | reverse complement strand
GTGTTAAGTTCGTTGGCGAAGTTATTCGTCGCAAGTCTGGTAAAACGGCAGCTGCCAAATAAAAATCACTTTTCATTATGGTATCAAAAATTCAAAGACGAAATAAAATCAAAGCTCGCATTCGCGGCAAGATTAGTGGCACCCCAGAGCGTCCTCGCTTGAGTGTGTTCCGCAGCAATAAGCAAATCTATGCCCAAGTGATCGACGACGTTGCCGGCAATACGCTCGTATCGGCATCATCCAAAGGTATCACCGAGGGTAATAAATCTGAGATCGCTGCCAAGGTTGGTGAAGCTATCGCTCAAAAGGCTATCGAGGCTGGTATCAGCCAGGTGGTATTTGACCGCAACGGCTTCTTGTTCCACGGCAGAGTAAAATCATTGGCCGACGGCGCACGCAAAGGCGGACTTAAATTTTAAAACATCATGGCAAATAAGAATAACAGAGTTAAGATTAACAGCGATATTGAACTCAAAGATCGCCTCGTTGCTATCAACCGCACCACCAAGGTTACAAAGGGTGGTCGCACGTTCACTTTCGCAGCCATCGTTGTCGTAGGCGACGGCAATGGCATTATCGGTTATGGCCTCGGTAAAGCCAATGAGGTCACCACTGCTATCGCCAAGGGCGTTGAGGTGGCTAAGAAAAACCTCATTAAGGTTCCCGTTCACAAAGGCACCATTCCTCACGAACAGAGTGCTAAATTCGGTGGCTCTCGCATCATTATGCAACCCGCTACTCCTGGTACCGGTGTGAAGGCTGGTGGTGCTATGCGTGCCGTTCTCGAGAGTGTCGGCATTACCGACGTGATTTGTAAGTCTAAGGGCTCTTCCAACCCTCACAACCTGGTGAAGGCTACAGTGAGCGCTTTGAGCGAACTTCGCAGCCCGCAAGAGATTGCTCACTATCGTGGCGTCTCGTTAGACAAAGTCTTTAACGGTTAAAACAGTTGACAACTATGGCAAAAATTAAAATCAAACAAGTCGTCAGCAGAATCAATCGTCCTGCTAACCAGAAGAGAACTCTCGACGCCCTCGGCCTGCACAAGCTCAACCAGACCGTCGAGAAAGAAGCAACTCCCCAAATCTTAGGAATGATTAACAAAGTTCGTCACCTTGTAGAAGTTACGAACGCTTAAATAATTTTTTGATTATGGAATTAAGTAATTTACAACCTGCAGTAGGTTCCAATAAGAAAAAACGTCGCATCGGACGTGGTCCCGGTTCGGGTAAAGGCGGCACTTCTACACGTGGTCACAAAGGCGCAAAGTCTCGTTCAGGCTACAAGAAGAAAATTGGTTTCGAAGGTGGTCAGATGCCTCTCCAGCGCCGTGTGCCTAAATTCGGTTTCAAGAACATCAACCGTGTTGAGTACAAGGCTATCAACATCAAGGTTCTCGACGAACTCGCAACTAACAAGGGCTTAGACAAGATTACTCTTGCCGACCTCATGCAAGCAGGCATGATTCGCAAGAATCAGCTTGTGAAGATCCTGGGCGTTGGAACTCTGTCGAAGAAAGTGGATGTCGAAGCACATGCATTCTCTAAAAAGGCTGAAGAAATCATTGCTGCAGCCGGTGGTTCAATCGAAAAAGTTTAATAAAAGATGAAATTAATCCAAACAATTAAGAATATCTGGAAGATTGAGGACCTGCGCAAGCGTCTGATCATCACTTTCATGTTCATTGTGATTTATCGCTTTGGATGTCATGTGGTGCTTCCCGGACTTAACCCCTCCGACCTGGATGCAATGCGCAAGTTCACTAGCGGTGGCCTCATGCAGCTGCTCGATATGTTCAGCGGTGGTGCCTTCTCGCAGGCTTCAATCTTCGCATTAGGTATCATGCCCTACATCACCGCATCTATCGTTATCCAATTGCTTGGCATGGTTGTGCCCAGCTTCCAGAAGATGCAGCGTGAAGGCGAAAGCGGACGCATGAAGCTGAACCAGTATACCCGATATCTTACCGTTATCATCCTGCTGGTTCAGGCTCCTGCCTACCTCGTTAACCTCAAGTATCAGGTTCTGCAGGCAGGTGGTACCGTAGATATGGGTTTCTGGCCCATGCTCTACCTGACCATCGTGCTCACCGCTGGTGCTATGTTCATCATGTGGCTCGGTGAGAAGATCACCGACAAGGGTATCGGCAATGGTATCTCCATGATCATTCTCGTGGGTATCATCGCACGTTTCCCTGGCGCCCTCGTTCAGGAATTCACTTCGCGACTCACTACCGCTCAGGGTGGTCTCGTGATGTTCCTTGTCGAGATTATCATCCTCTTTGCTGTTACCGCTGGTGCTGTTATGCTCACCCAGGGTACTCGCAAAGTCCCCGTCCAGTATGCAAAGCGCATCGTTGGCAACAAGCAGTATGGCGGTGCTCGCCAGTACATTCCTTTGAAGGTGAATGCTGCTAACGTGATGCCTATCATCTTTGCACAGGCCCTCATGTTCATCCCCATCACTCTTGCTGGGTTTGGCGCTAGCCAGAACGAGAGCGGTTTCCTTGCAAGCATGGCTCGCACCTTTGGCAACATGGACGGTTTCTGGTACAACCTCGTCTACTTCATTCTTATCGTGGCCTTCACCTACTTCTATACCGCCATCACCGTGCGTCCTACGCAGATGGCCGAAGAGATGAAGAAGAACAGCGGATTCATTCCCGGCATCAAGCCTGGTAAGAAGACAGCCGACTACCTCGACTCGATCATGTCGCGCATCACACTGCCCGGATCACTCTTCCTGGGTATCGTGGCTATCATGCCCGCTTTTGCGCGCCAGTTCGGAGTCAACCAGAATTTCGCACAGTTCTTTGGCGGCACCTCATTGCTCATTACCGTGGGCGTGGTGCTCGACACTCTGCAGCAGATTGAAACTCACTTGATGATGCATCACTACGACGGCCTGATGAAGTCGGGTAAAGTCAAGGGACGCACTCAATGATTTGTGAATTGACCGATAACAGAAGAAGTAAATGATTTATCTGAAAACAGATGAACAAATAGAGCTTCTGCGTGAAGCTAACCTTGTGGTGGCACGCACTCTGGGCGAACTCGCCAAGTGGGTGGCACCCGGGGTTACGACACGTCGTCTCAATCAAATTGCCGAAGACTTCATACGTGCCAACGACTGTGTGCCTGGTTTCCTCGGACTCTATGGCTATCCCGCTTCGGTGTGCATCTCGGTTAACGAGGTCGTTGTTCATGGCATTCCTTCGGGCTATGTGCTCGAGGATGGCGACATCGTCTCGATCGATTGTGGTGCCGTTACCAAGGCTGGCTATAATGGAGACTCGACCTACACTTATCCCGTGGGCAATGTGGCTGACGATGTCATGAACTTGCTCCGCACAACCAAGCAGGCCCTCTATGAAGGCATCAGTGCGGCTGTGCCCGGTAACAGGGTGGGCGACATAGGCCACACCATTCAGCAATATTGCGAGCAGCGTGGTTACAGCGTTGTGCGTGAGATGTGCGGCCATGGTGTGGGCCTGAAACTCCACGAAGATCCCGACGTGCCTAACTTTGGCCGTCGTGGCACCGGAGCTCTGCTCAAGAACGGTATGACCATTGCAATCGAACCTATGATTAACATGGGCAGCAAGAACATCGTCATTGAGCGCGACGGCTGGACGACTCGCACGCGCGACCGTAAACCGTCGGCACACTACGAGCACTCCATTGCCATTCACCACGGCAAGCCCGACATTCTGTCATCATTCGACTTCGTGCAAGAAGTCTTAGGCGATCGATTTATTTAATTTTCACTTATAATCATTTTCTTATTTTTCTTTATGTCAAAACAAACTGCAATAGAACAAGATGGAACAATCGTTGAGGCACTCTCTAACGCCATGTTCCGCGTTGAGCTCGAGAACGGTCATCAGATTACCGCTCACATCTCAGGCAAGATGAGGATGCACTATATCAAAATCTTGCCCGGCGACAAGGTCAAGGTAGAAATGTCGCCCTACGATTTAACCAAAGGTAGAATTGCATTTAGATACAAATAAAAATCTTTACTAACATGAAAGTAAGAGCCTCAATAAAAAAACGTACCCCCGACTGCAAAATCGTGCGTCGCAAAGGTCGTCTTTACGTGATCAACAAGAAAAATCCTAAGATGAAGATGCGTCAAGGATAATTTTTATTAATTTTGCACAAAAATTAGATTTTATATATGGCAGTAAGAATCGTCGGGGTTGATTTGCCCCAAAACAAGCGTG
>JAEEVB010000222.1 GCA_016287065.1 Muribaculaceae bacterium | reverse complement strand
GGCGCAAGACGGTGGCTCAGGTCGAGAACCTGCAGTATGTGAACGATGCCGAGTCGCTCAATATTGGCTCCAGTATCAACAAGAAATTGCTGGCGTCGAGCCGCATTGTCCAGATCATGCTCGACAGCGACCTCGACAATGCCAAGTGTCTGGCGCTGGCCGATGCCGAGGTGGCCGAACTCATCATCAAGGAGAAGTCGAAGGTGACCCGTGCCGACGTCAAGGACCTGAACCTGCCGCACAGCATGACCATTGCAGGGCTTGTGCGCGACGGGGTGGGACAGCTCGTGCGAGGCAATACTCGCCTGCAGGCCGGCGACCATGTGGTGGTCTTCTGTCTGGCAGGTTCCATTCATAAAATCGAAAAAGCATTCAGTTGATGCCCACTGTACTGTCACAAAATATTAATTTCCCCATCGTTCTCAGGTTGGTTGGGTGGCTGCTCTTGATTGAGTCGCTCTTCATGCTCTTGCCTATGGGTGTGGCATGGTACTATGGTGAAAATCAGGTGGCTATCGTTTTCCTTGTTACGTTGCTGGTCACGCATGTTGCAGGTTTTGCTATGGCCTATGGCATCAAGCCTGCATCACGTTCGATGCGCAAGCGTGAAGGCCTGCTTCTCACCTCGCTGGTATGGGTCTTCTTCTCGGGCTTTGGCATGATTCCTTTCCTTGCTACCGGCACGCTCAACAATGTGACCGATGCCTTCTTCGAATCGATGGCAGGTTTCACCACCACGGGCAGTTCGGTGATTATTGACCTCAACGATGTGTCGCACGGCATCTTGCTGTGGCGCTCACTCATGCAGTGGATAGGTGGCTTGGGAATCATCCTGTTCACGCTGGCAGTGCTCCCCATGCTCAACTACAAGGGAGGCATTGCCCTGTTCAATGCCGAGGTGACTGGCATCACTCATGAGCGCATGCGTCCGCGTGTTAACCAGACGGCCAAGACTTTGTGGATCATTTATTTATCGCTGACAATCATTCTCGGGCTCATGCTTTATCCTGCCATGGGCGGATTCGATGCTACCTGCCACGCTTTGTCCACCATGTCAACGGGCGGTTTCTCGACCAAGAACGACGGTCTCATGTTCTGGCACTCCTACTATATTGCCTATGTAGTGATGGCTTTCATGTTCTTGGGAGGCATCAATTTCTCTCTCATTTTTTTCACCATTCAAGGAAAGTTCAAGAGGCTTTGGAAATCAAGCATTTTCAAGTGGTACCTGTTCATCATCATAGGTTGCGCTGTCACCATTCTCTTGCGCATGCTGTATTTGAGCTTGGGCAACGATAATGCCGAGCGCACGGTGTTCTCTTTTTTCGACACCATTTCGGCCATCACTTCTACGGGTTACTCAAAGGGAAATTATGAAGAGACGGGTGAGTTTATCTCCATCATTCTCATGGTGCTCATGTTCTTTGGCGGCATGGCGGGTTCAACCTCGGGTGGCGCCAAACTCGACCGCTTTGTGGTGCTTGTGAAGAATTGCAAGAATGAGCTCTATAAGGTGTTGCATCCCAACTCCGTGACTGCCGTATGGGTCGATGGAAAGGCCATGCCACAGGCACGCATCAACAAGGTAACGGCCTTCCTGGCCATCTATGTGATG
This sequence comes from Muribaculaceae bacterium, assembly GCA_016287065.1. Taxonomy (GTDB): domain Bacteria; phylum Bacteroidota; class Bacteroidia; order Bacteroidales; family Muribaculaceae; genus Sodaliphilus. The sequence goes on along the minus strand of JAEEVB010000222.1, from coordinate 2,619 downwards.
ATTATTTTCGCCGTTGCCATCTTCCTTACGGCTTTCAATATTCCGCTGTTTGATGCCTTGTTCTCGTCTATGTCGGTCATCAGCAATGTAGGACTTGGTTATGGCATTACCGGTGCCGACGGCTCATGGGCTTGTCTGCCCGATGCCGTGAAATGGGTGCTTTCGCTTGAAATGCTCATTGGCCGTCTCGAACTCTTCACGATTCTCGTGCTCTTCTCCCGCGGTTTCTGGGTTAAAGATTAATAAAAAATTTTCCTTTTTATTTGTATCTTAATTTTATTCACTAACTTTATGGGCTAAATCGTTATTTAACCCTTAAAGGAGAATTCAAGTGAACAAAGATGTAATTTACAATCCTGATATTTCGAGTGTAAAGGAGAGTGAAAACTATAAGCGTGAGGAAGCTGCCAAAAAGGAGAACCTCACTCCCTGGCAACGTTTTGTGAACTTCTTCACCAATGGTCGCACGCGCTTTGCACTCGGCATCATTTTCTTGCTGTTTGGCATATACCTGCTCATTGCCTTCCTGTCATTCATCTTCGGTGCAGGAGCGCAAGACCAGAACCGGGAACTCTACTACAGTGCTATGGAGAATGCCCGCAATCCCGAGCAGATTCATAACGCTGTGGGTGCACTTGGTGCCAAGGCATCGCAGTTCTTCATTGCCGATGGCTTCGGTATAGCAGCCTTCATCATAGTGCTTTGGGCGGTGACCATTGGCATACGTCTGCTCAAAAAAGACCGTAAGGTCTATTTCTATTCCTATTCGCTGGTGTGTCTGTTCAGTCTGTTTGCCTTCTCGCTGATAATTGGAGCCTGTACCTATAATTGGACTCCCACATTCTATCGCTTGGGTGGCAATTTCGGGCACTATGCCAATCAGAACCTGATGGGATTATTGGGCCTATACGGCATGATTGCCGTGAACGTGGCGGTGGCAATCATCTGGTTCCTTGTGTGTTACAAGACCCTGCATGCGCTCTATGAGAACGTGAAGAGCAAGATACCTGCTTATCGCACCACATTCTCGGGCGACAAGGTAGAGAACGACCCGGCCGATGCTGCCAACCAGCAGTCGGGCTTCTTGGGCGATGAGCGCAATGCACGCCCCGCCGAAGTCAAGGAAGAAGAGCCGATTCCTGCCGAAAAAGCCAAAATCAACAAGAAACCTGTGGTGAAGAAGAAGGTGCCAGTTGCCCCTGCTGCTGCTACCGAGGCGGCTGTGATGAACGACATTGATGCCGCCAAGAACATCACGAACCCTAAAGACCCGACGGGCGAGTATATGCACTACCGTTTCCCGCCGCTCAGCCTGTTAGAGGATATCAAGATGAAGAAAGACAGTGTTGATGTCGAGGAGCAGGAGATGAATAAGCAGCGCATCAGGCAAACACTTGACAACTACGGCATTAAAATCAAGAAAATAGAAGTGCAGGTAGGACCCACTGTCACCCTCTTTGAAATCGTACCCGACGATGGCATACGCATTTCCAAGATTCGTGGACTGGAAGATGACATCGCTCTCAGCCTCGCCGCAACAGGCATTCGCATCATTGCTCCCATGCCAGGTCGTGGTACCATTGGCATTGAGATTCCTAATCGCGACCCGCAGGTGGTTCCCATGCGTCAGGTGCTGGAATCTGAGGCATATCAGAACTCTCGTTACGAGTTGCCCATGGCTTTGGGATGCACGGTGAGCAACGAAGTGTTCGTGGCCGACCTCACAAAGTTGCCTCACCTGCTCGTGGCAGGCGCTACTGGCAAGGGCAAGTCGGTGGGACTCAATGCTATCATTGCATCACTGCTCTACAAGAAGGGACCCTCGGAACTGAAACTGGTGCTCGTCGACCCCAAGCGTGTGGAGTTCAGCGTGTATGCCGATCTCGAGAAATACTTCTTTGCCAAGGCTCCGGGAGAAGACCGTGCCATCATCACCGATACCGACCGTGTGGTGCACACCCTCAACTGCCTGGTGCAGGAAATGGAAGACCGCTACCGCGTTCTCGAAGAGGTGAAGCTGCGTAACGTCAAGGACTACAACAAACTGTGGCGTGAACAGCTGCGTCACGAACTGGACGAGGATGGTAACAAGAAATATCAGTATATGCCCTATATCGTGTGCATCATCGATGAGTTCAGCGATATGATGATGACAGCTGGCAAGGAGGTGGAAATTCCCATCGTGCGCATTGCACAGAAAGCCCGCGCTGTGGGCATCCACATGATTATTGCTACCCAGCGACCCTCGGCACAGGTCATCACAGGTCTCATCAAGGGCAATGTGCCAGGCCGCATCGCCTTTGCCGTGTCGCAAATGCAGGATAGCCGCATCATCATCGACCGCTCGGGTGCACAGCGCCTTATTGGCCGTGGCGATATGCTGTTCCAGGTCGACGGCGACATCACCCGTCTGCAGTGCCCCTTCATGGACACGCCCGAGGTTGTGAAGGTGTGCAACTTCATCAAGCAGCAGGAAGACCGCGACCTCAACGTGAATCACGAGCAGTGCTACCAGTTGCCTGAATACATCATGTCTAACGATGATGGCGGGGCAGGTGACTTCTCGGGTGAGGGCGGTAACCTCAACGACCGCGACTCGCTCTTCGAGGAGGCTGCCAA
>JAEEVB010000221.1 GCA_016287065.1 Muribaculaceae bacterium | reverse complement strand
AACTGCAGCCTCTGAAACTGTAGCTGCCGAGGGTGCTGCATTGCCCCCCGATATGCCTCCTGTCCCTGAGTTTGCTCCGCAGCCGCAGTATGGTCCCATGCCTCAGTATGCAGCCCAGCAACCTGCAGTGGTGCCCAAGCGTCCGCCGCACAACCTGTTCTGGTCGGTTGTGGCGCTCATCTTCTGCTGTTCGATTCCCGCCATTGTGGCTATCATCTATGGTGCGCTAGTGAGTTCGAAATACAATCAGGGTGACTATGCCAAGGCGCAGAAGTATAGCGACATCAGTGCGTGGTGGTGCATTGCCTCCATTGTGCTGGGTGTGATATCTTTGCCCATTAGCATACTCTTGACGCTGGCGCAATGAACAAGCGTCACGCCTTGATGATCATTACAGCGGTGGTGGCAGTGCTTGCCGCCATCGTTTATTTCTACTACGACCCCTCATCGTCACGGTTGTTTCCACGCTGTCTGTTTCTTGAGACTACTGGCGTGAAATGCCCCGGGTGTGGTAGTCAGCGCGCCATTCATGCTCTCCTCCACGGCCATGTAGCCACCGCCTGGCACTTCAATGCCATGCTCGTGGCAGCGATACCTGTAATAGGTTTCTACTTGTTGGTGAACTTGATGCAAAACAAGTGGCCGCGACTCTATCGTGTGCTGTTTTCGCGTGCAGTGCTTCTGTCGCTGGTTAGCCTGATTGTTCTGTGGTGGGTGCTGCGCAATGTGCTTGGGTGTTGAAATCTGGAAATGCTAGTCATCTGCTTTTGACAATACTTTTTGAATAAGATGAAAAATAAATTTCTTGTTTTGCAATGATTTTTAAAACTAATTCCCTATCTTTGTAAGTTGAATGGAAGGCGTGTTTTTTAATCACTTTGTATTCTTTACTTTATTAACTAACATAAACTTAATTAACATGAGAAAATTTTTATCTCTTTTCACAATGTGTCTTATGGCTGTAGCTGCGCTTCATGCCGAGACCTACGTGATGGCCGATCAGAGTGGTTTGCCCGATGGAACCAATGAATCATGCACAATGACATTAGGCACAATCACTATGACCCTTGATAAGGCTGGCGCTACGAATAATCCTACCTACAATGGCACAGGTAAGGACGTGCGCATTTATGCTAAGGGTACTGTTACAATCTCAACCAGTGGAAGTCCATTAACCCAGATTGTGTTTAATCTTTCGAGTCAAGGCAAAAAGCGCCTTGCTCCCATTACGGCCAACGCTGGCAGTATTGCAACTCAAGCGCTTGGCGACGAGACAGTGACCTGGACAGGTAGCGCTAACAGTGTTACCTTCACGGTGGGCGAAAAGGCCAACTATGGTTCTGATGGTGATACCAAAGCAGGCCAGTTGTGCTTCCTGTCGCTCGACATCACGGGTGGTTCAGGCGGCGAAGTGACCGTGAGTGCCCCCTCATTCACTCCTGCAGCTGGCACCTACTACGCTCCCATTGATGTGACCATCAAGAGTGGCACCAGTGGCGCCAGCATTTATTACACGCTCGACGGTAGCGAACCCACTACCAGTTCTACTGCCTATAGCAATCCCATCCACATCACCGCTACTACCACGGTAAAGGCTATTGCCGCAGCCGATGGCAAGGTGAGCGAGGTGGCAACTGCCGAGTATGTGATGGCCACTGCCACGAGCGTGGCAAATATTTCTGCCTATCAGGGTGTGGCCGATGGCACAATGGTGAGCTTCGCCAATCCTGTGACAGTTGAGGGCCACAATGGCAAGAGCCTCTATGTGAAGGATGGCAGCGGCTATGCTCTGTTCTACGGAACTATCACTCAGAAGTATAAAACTGGCGACGTGATTCCCGCTGGTTTTGTGGGCAACAAGACTACCTATGCAGGTGAACCTGAACTGGAAATCAACGACAACGGCAACTTCCAGGCTCCTACCAGCACAGCTACAGTGAATCCTGAAACCATTCAGGTGAGCGACATCGACGATGCCGCTATGTTTGCACACTATGTGTATATTGCTGGTGCACAGCTCAATCCCAAAACCTACATCATCAAGGATAACAGTGGTGAAGCATCTTATTACACTGGCATGGGTGCATCAACTGCCGACTCAACCAAGACCTACAACGTATGGGGTGTAATTGGCTCGCGTGTGGTTAACAACGAAACCATCTACCGCCTGCTTCCCATGAAGATTGAGGATGTGAACGGCGGTGGCGGCGGCGAAGGCCTGCAGACTATTGCCGAGATGGTGGCTCTTCCCAAGGGCACATCGTTCACCTTTGGCGGTGAAGTGGTGGTTACTTACCGCGACGCCAACGACAAGCGCTATCTCTACATCAAGGACGCTACAGGTTCTGCCCTTATCTACGGTAGCGACTTTGAGTTCAACCAGGGTGATGTGCTTGCCAGCGGATGGCAAGGTACCATGGACAACTACAATGGCCTTATCGAGGTGAAAGATGTTACTGGCCTCACTGCTACTGGCCAAACTCAGACTGTGACTCCCGTGGAGAAGACTGTGGCCGATATCACTGCTGCTAACCAGAACATCTACTGCGTGATCAAGGGTGTGAAGATTACTGGTGTGAATGGCCGCAACTTCAGCATTGGTGGTGCTGCTGGTTACAACACCTTCTATAACACCGTGGTACTGCCCACCGACGAAACAATTGACTATGACGTTGAGGGCATCATTTCGGTGAACAAGAACAACCCGCAGTTCATCCCCACCCGCTTCATTGGCGACATCACTGTGCCTGAGGTGGAAAACATCAACGAACTCTATGCGCTCAATGCAGGTGTGACTGCCAAGATAACTGGCGACCTCATCGCTCTGTATCAGAATGGCAATAACCTCTATGTGAAGGATACTGAAGACACCTACACGCTTGTTTACGGTTTCCTCGAGAATGAGTTCGCTAATGGTAACATCATTCGCAATGCCGAGGCTTATTGGACATCCTATCAGGATGCTAAGCAGCTCATTCCCGTGGGCAGCACCTTCGTGAAGGCTGAAGACGGTACCAAGGTTGATCCTGAAGAAATCGCTCTTGAGGAAATCTCGCAGGAGAATGTACACATGTACGTCTGGATCAAGGGTGCTACGCTGGTCAACGACTCGACCAACTACTACACCATCAACGACGGAACCCTTGACATGACGCTCTTCAACAAGTTTAACAAGACCGTTACTATGCCTGAGGTACTCGAAGGCAAGACCTTCGATGTGAAGGCATTCGTATCGCTCTACAAAGGTGTGCTCCAACTCTATCCTGTAGAAGTGGTTGATCCTAACGCTCTGCTGCGTGGCGACGTGAACCGTGATGGTAAGGTGAATGTAACCGATGTTACAGCTCTCATTAATATGATTCTGGGCGTCATTCCTAAGGATATGGAATCGGCCGATCTGAGTCATGATGGCAATGTGAATGTAACGGATGTTACCACCTTGGTCAATATCATCCTCGGTGTCATCTAAACCTGAACTTGACAACGTTCTGGGTTAGTACCCGAAGTTGACATATAAAAGCGCAGGGATTGGCAATTTGTCAATCCCTGTGTTTTTGTTGTTTGCTTGAGAACTTCCAAGTCTCTTGGCCTCGGAGTTCTCAGAGTTCTCGGAGACCTCGGAGTTCTCAGAGATCTCGGAGCTCTCGGAGAATTATCTGGTTACTGACAACTGCTAACTGTCAACTGAGAGTCAGTAGAGAGGAAGGACGGTATTGAGGTCGCGCACGATGGTCTCGTGGCTGGTTCCACATTGGTTTCGGTCTTCAATCACGCTCTTGAGTAGAGGCTCAAGTTTGGGGAAGAGTTCTTCGATAAGGAAGTTGGTGATGTGTCCGCCCTCGCCGTGCATCATGTCGTTCAGGGCTGTTTTAAACTGTTGCTTGAAGGCCTCGGCAATGTGCGTGTTGTCACGACTGCTCTCGTCGGCTTCCACAAATTCCATCAGCATTTGTTGCATGGGCTCCTTGAAGTAGCGCATAGCTATTTTCTGAAGTTCCTCGGCCGATTCTGGCAGTTTGATGGGGGCTTCCATCATCGATAGCACACCGGCCACCTTGCCTAGTTTTCCGTCGAGTTTCGACCATAACCGGTTGGCGGCCATTGCTGCTATTGATTCAGCAGCATGCGCCAGTTTGTTGCGCCCTGCTTCTTTCAGGTTGCGACACGAGGGTACCGAGTTAATGTATTCGGTTGTCACATATAACATATCTCTTTTCTCCGATGTGGAGAGCATG
>JAEEVB010000220.1 GCA_016287065.1 Muribaculaceae bacterium | reverse complement strand
CAGTTCGTTGCGCCACTGGTCCTGTGTCTTTGATGGGTCGAAACTGTGCAGACTGTCGCACAAAGCCGGCAGCGAGTCGGTGAAGGCTTGTTGGTCGAATCCCGATGTCTTCCAGTCGACGCGGGCGGTGAAGAATCGCAGGTTGGCTGCGAGCACCGAGCCGTCGTCGGCCAGAATCATACCTCGTTCGGGTTCGATGATTGTAGTGTCAGAAAGAATCTCGGCTGCTTTCTTGTTCCAGAGCGAACCGTAGACCACGGTGGTCTTGAACATGTCATAGATGATGAGTGTCGAGAAAAGAAGCATGAAACCCACTATCAGTGAGTAACGCATCAAAATGTGTTTTTTGTTTGACTGTTTCATATTATTCAAATAATTTGTAGGGTGGCTGATCGGGTGATGTTAGTCCAAGATGCATCGTGTCTACAAGATTCTTCATTTGGCTTTCGCGTATCATGGAGTTGTATTTGGCGCTGGCCGTCACACAATCGGTGCGCGCATTGTCGAGTTCAAGTCGCAGTTGCATCACTTGCTGCAGATGGTTCTGGCACATATACTTGTTGCTGATATACATGAGCATGAGCACGATGAAGGCGAGCGCATACACCCAGTTCTTCTTGAAGAAGTTGAGCGTGAGAAATATGCGTCCTTGCACAACATTGCGCACGATTTTCGAACTGTTATTGTTTTGTGATGCCATAGTCTGTTTATTGTCAGGGTTTTGTGATTTTATATCTTCTCGGCCACGCGCAGTTTGGCGCTTCTCGACCGTGGGTTGTTTGCTATCTCGGCTTCGTCGGGCACGATTACCTTGTTGTTCACAAGTTTCCAGGGCGTGTTCACCTGGCCGAAGAAGTCTTTCTCAATCTTTCCCTCGATGTTACCGCTGCGCATGAAGTTCTTCACCAGGCGGTCTTCGAGCGAGTGATAGGTGATGATGGCGAGGCGGCCACCGGGCTTGAGCACCTCGAGCGACTGGTTGAGCATTTGCTTGAGCACATCAATCTCGTGGTTCACCTCGATGCGCAGTGCCTGGAACACCTGTGCCAGTTCTTTCTTTTCCTGTGCAGGCCTGATGAATGGCTTGACGATGGCAAGCAGCTGGGCGGTGGTGCCTATGGGGCTGCTCGAGCGGTTCGTGACAATGGCGTGTGCCATGCGGCGGGCCTGCTTCAGTTCGCCGTACAGGTAGAACACATCGGCCAGTTGCTCCTCGCTGTAGTTCATCAGCACCCATGCGGCGTCGTGCTGGGCGTTCTTGTTCATGCGCATGTCCAGGGCGCTGTCCTCAAAGCGGAACGAGAAACCGCGCTCAGCGTCGTCGAAGTGGTGGAACGACACGCCCAGGTCGGCCAGGATGCCATCTACCTGCTCGCAGTGATAGTAACGCAGAAAATTCTTTAGAAATGCAAAGTTTCCGTGTACAAATGTAAACCGCTCGTCGTCAATTCGGTTCCTGTAGGCGTCAAGGTCTTGGTCAAAACTGAACAAATGTCCCTCACTGCCAAGTTGTTGCATGATAGCGCGGCTATGACCGCCACCACCAAAGGTGGCGTCGACATAGGTCCCGTCGGCCTTGATGTCAAGGCCTGCCATACATTGCTCAAGAAGCGCCGGAATATGGTAAGTTTCACTGTTCATGCAACAAGCGTTAATAGTATTGATTTAGAAAGAAAAAGGAGCTGAAATGCATCCTTTTTTAATTCGCTTGTAAAGTTAGCGATAATTTGTGGAAGTTTACAAATCAAAACAGCAAAAAATTCACATTTACACACAAAAAGTTATTAACAACCCCACATAAAGCCCGATGAATACTTGGCTTGTAGTAAATGTAAAATTTTGTAAAAATATTTGGATTTGTAAATTTTTGTGTTTTTCGGGGGTCCTTGGATGTGGTTTTGTTTTTTTGGTGGTTTTTAGACTATGTTTTGTGTGTAACTTGCCTGTGTGGATTTTTTTCAGTATTTTTGCATAAACAAAACCTGAAAATAACATTGTCATGAAACAATATCTCGACCTGCTGCGTCATGTGATGCAGAATGGCACCCTCAAGACCGATCGAACGGGTACCGGAACCAAGAGCGTCTTTGGCTATCAGTTGCGCTGCAACCTGGCCGACGGCTTCCCGCTGCTCACCACCAAAAAGGTTCATCTCAAGTCAATTATCTACGAACTGCTGTGGTTCCTGCAGGGCGATACCAACATCAAGTATCTCAAAGATCATGGCGTGAGCATCTGGGACGAGTGGGCCGATGCGAATGGCGACCTAGGCCCGGTCTATGGCCACCAGTGGCGCTCCTGGCCCGATGGGCATGGCGGCACCATTGACCAGATATCGCAAGTTGTTGATATGCTACAAAATAGCCCTGATTCAAGACGCATCATGGTGAGTGCCTGGAATGTGGCCGATGTGCCCAGCATGAAGCTGCCTCCGTGCCACTCGCTGTTCCAGTTCTATGTGGCCGAGGGTAAGTTGAGTCTGCAGCTCTACCAGCGCAGTGCCGACCTCTTCCTGGGCGTGCCTTTCAACATTGCTTCCTACTCGCTGCTGCTCATGATGATGGCGCAGGTCACGGGGCTTGAACCTGGTGAATTTGTCCACACCTTTGGCGATGCGCACATCTATCTCAATCACTTCGATCAGGTGCAGTTGCAGTTGAGCCGCACACCGCGACAGTTGCCGCGCATGGTGCTCAACCCCGAGGTGAAGAGCATCTTCGACTTCCAGTACGAGGACTTCACACTCGAGGGCTACGACCCCTATCCCGTTATTAAAGCCCCCGTTGCAGTTTGATTTGAATTATTTGAAAATGATTGTTTTATGAAAAAAAACCTCTCGGCAATAGTGGTAGTGGCCGAAAATGGCGCAATCGGCAAGAATGGTGACCTGCTGTGTCACCTGCCTGCCGACCTCAAGCACTTCAAAAACTTAACCATGGGCCATTCCATCGTGATGGGCCGCAAGACCTTCGAGTCCTTTCCCAAAGGGCCGCTGCCAGGCCGCCAGAACATAGTGGTGACGCGCAACCGCAAGTATCGCCCCGAGGGCGTCACGGTGGCGCACACCATCGACGCGGCACTCCGCAAGGCCGAGATGCCCGGCGAGGTGTTCATCATTGGTGGTGCCCAGCTTTATGCTGCCACCATCGACCGCGTCAGCACCCTCTATCTCACACGCCTGCACGCCACCTTCCCTGATGCCGATGCCTTTTTCCCTACCATCGATCCCGAGCAGTGGCAAGTACTTGAGCAAGAAGCGCATCAAGCCGACGACCGCAACCCCTACGACTACACCTTCATCACCCTCAAAAAAATTACTGATCAGTGATGACTCTCACCATTTGTGTTTGTCATAACAACAATGAGGGCTGGCATCACCGCCAGCCCTGTATGTGTTTTAAGTGAAACTTAAATATAATATTAATGGCAGGTGAGTACTGCCCGCATGTTGTCACCCATCCTGATTTGTGGCGGCAGCCCACTGGGATTATACATCACCACGCTCACGCCGCGGCTTATGTCGCGCGTCATCATGGCTTTCATTTCAATATTACTCTCATTTATAGTCATTTGAATCGATCCGTTTTTATATAAGAGAGCTATAAAAAGATTTTATAGGCTCATTCAATTTCTGGTTAATATTACATATTACTTCAAGATTGTAATTTGAAGGTGACAGGAATTATATACCACACATTAACTGCAACACCATTCTTAAGGCCTGGATTGAACTTCTTGATTCGTTTCACAGCATCAATGGCTGCTTGGTCACATTCAGGACTCAACGATCTGCCAATTATGACTTTGCCGATAGACCCATCTTTTTTTATTTCACATTTCAGTACAACCCGTCCTTGTATTCCACCCTTCTTGGCTTCGTCTGGATAAGAGACATTGTCCGCCAAATCCTGTAATAGAGCCAACTCTCCATCAGGATAAGACGGCATTTTTTCAACCGATTTAAATACAACTTCATCAGGATACACGGGATGCACATCAAGCGAACGATAGATATCATCATCAAATTCTTTCACCCTAAATGCGAAATACCATAAATCAATGCTTTTTTCATATAGACCTGGCTGAATACCAAATTCCTTCAGACTATTTAATTTGTATTTATATGAGATTTCAAATTTTATATCATCCACAAAGTATTGTAAGGTATCATTTTCAATCTTTTTTCTTAGTGTAATAAAACCATAATCATGGTATTTATCAAAATCTCCTTTTTTTATCATATCATATACAATATC
>JAEEVB010000219.1 GCA_016287065.1 Muribaculaceae bacterium | reverse complement strand
ATCAATAGTGAACCATCATTGCTTACAGGCTCAGCCGGTCTAGGCTCGTGGTTTGGTCTTGTAACAATTGCCATATTAAAATATATTCCATGTTCATCACTCCATGTTTTATTAAGTGGTACATCTCAAAAAGTTTATATATCTATAATTATATTGATTAACATTTTATTAATTTTCTTTTATTATAAAAGGAAGAAAAGATGGATAAAAGTTTTTTGTTATTATAAACAAAAGAAAAAAAAATATGAACCACTTATTTTTTTTGTTTTCAGTATGATTATGTTTAGTATCGCTTTGGTCGGTATTCCTTTTGTTTTAGAGAATATAATAAAAGTTGTCAATTAATATGTCATAAACATAATAATAACACATATGAAAACAACTATCAACAAACTATGTCTGTTGCTACTGGTAACAACATTGTTATTTATCAACTGTCAGGCGCAGGACTTTGAAAAATATTTTAGTGACTCGACACTGCGAATCGACTATACCCTCACGGGAAATGCCGATGGACATGCCGTGGCCCTCGATGCCATGAGCCGCATGCCCGGCTGGTATGGCAAACGAGTGCACATGGCCGAAGTTCCTGTGCGTGGTGCTGCCGAGGTGACGGTGCAGCTGGCCTCGACTGGCGAGGTCATCTACCGCCAGGCATTCAGCACGCTGTTCCAGGAGTGGCTCGACCTGCCCGATGCCCAGCATCATCCCAAGTCGTTTGAGTGCGTGCAGTTACTGCCCATGCCGCACGACTCGGTAGTGGTGCGCCTCTCCTTGTTCAACCCGCGCCACGAAGTCACTGCCACCATCCAGCACGGAGTGAATCCGAAAGACTACACCCTGCGGCGCATCGGAGAAATGGCACCTTCTTATGTGGTACTTAACGAACCAGCCGACCCCAATCATGCCATCAACATCGCCTTTGTGGCCGAGGGTTATACCCAGAAGGAGATGGACGATTATCTCGAAGACTGTCGTAAGGGTACCGAGGGACTTTTCTCGTATGAGCCGTTCAAGTCGCTACGTAACCGCTTCAGGGTCATTGCCGTATGCACACCCTCGCAGGACAGCGGCCCGTCGATCCCCTCCGAGGGTATTTGGCACGAGACCACGCTGGGCTCGAGTTTCGACACCTTCGGGATGGACCGTTACCTGACCACACTGCGCATGAAGCGCATGCACGACCTGCTGGCTGGCGCCCCCTACGAGCACATCATCGTGATGGTGAATACCGACAAATATGGCGGCGGAGGTATTTATAACTCCATGAACCTGCTCATGACCAAGCACAAAAAGTTCATCGAGGTGCTGGTGCATGAGTTCGGGCACTCGTTTGCCGGATTGGCCGACGAGTATGCCTATGAGGGTGAGGAAACCAACGATTTCCCGCGCGACATTGAGCCTTGGGCGCCCAATATCACAACACTCGCCGATTTCGACACAAAGTGGAAGGACATGCTGCCCGAGCAGCTCGCGCTCGAAATTGAGCACACCGACAACGACAACCTCGACACTGCTACGCTGGGACTCTATGAGGGTGCAGGCTGCTGCCTCAAAGGCGTTTATCGCCCTTGCCCCAACTGCATGATGCGCACACTCAAGGTGCCCACCTTCTGTCCCGTGTGTCGCAAGGCCATCGCCCGCGTCATCAACAGTTACCTGCCGTAATTAAAAAGTGGTGGTTTTTTTGAATTTTTTCCAGTTCTTGGCGTTCTGATATGCGCCAATAGCTGTTTCAGGAACACATAGTTCAATTTTGTCGTTGCTGGCTCCATCCAGTTCGGGTGGGGTAATGGCACGACACACGATGCGCTGCAGGTTCTTGCACTTCTCAGCTACTTTTTTGCCTAACTTTTTCATCGAGGCGGGCAAATCGAGCTGCTGAATGGCTGTTTCGCGCAAGGCATTGTCGCCCAGACTCTCCAGCCCCTCGTTAAACTTCACTTCACTCAGTGCCGTACATTCCCTGAATGCTTCTTTTTCAACTTGTTTGAGCGATGAGGGCAGTACTATGGAACCCAAATCCTTGCAACGTCTGAACGCCTCCTTGTCGATGCTTCGCACACCGTTGCCAAGCTGGACATTGCGCAGAGCCTTGCACTCAAAGAAGGCCTTCTCTGGAATGGTGGTTACACCGTCGGGCAACGTGATCGATTCTAGGGCAAAACAGCGGTCAAAGGCTTGTTTGCCGATATATGCCAGCTGGTCGCTCCACTCGATATCACGCAAAGCATTGCACTCATGGAAGGCTTTCTCGCCAATCGAGGTGACCTGTGCGGGCAGCACCATGTGCTGCATACTCTTGCAGTATTCAAATGCACTCCTGGGCAGTGATGTGAGTGTGCCGACCAGTGTGAACGCTGGCAACGACTGGCAGTTGTAGAAGGCTTTTTCACCCATCTGGCTGATAGACCCTGTCTCGATATCGCGAAGCGATGTGCAATCGCAGAACAGATTTTCGGGCAGTTCGGTCACGGCATCGGGCAGGCTCACATAGGTGAGTTTGTTGCATCCTTCAAACGCCGACCGCCCCACCATATTTACTGATTCAGGGATATCGATGGCAGTTATCTTGGCTTTATAGAAGGCATAAGAAGCTATGGCTTGTAGTCCGCTCGGCAGTCTGCACTCACCGTTGCGGGCGGCAGGATAGAGGAGCAAGATACTGCCATTCTTGTCATAGAGAGCATAATCGATCGAGCTATAGCGTGTGTTGCCTCGCTCAACTTCAATCGACTGCAATTTCTCCATAACTCCAGGATTGTCGTTTTCTATCTCGCAACGTGAAGGGATGCCAAGTTCGGTCAGTCCGCATTTGTCAAATGCGTTTTTTCCTATATAGGTCACCGATGAGGGCAAAGGCAACGTTCGCAGTTCCGTACAACCCTTGAAGCACTCTTTCCCGATTGTTTCGAGTGAGGAGGGCACAGTAAAGTAGCGCAATTCGCCACAGCTTTCAAAAGCACGGTCGCCAAACTCATAGACTCGGGGAGGCATCACCACCTCTTCAAGATTATAGCACGAAGCAAAAGCATCGGAGCCGATGGATTTGAGACGTTCGGGCAGAACCACCGACCGCAGATGTGTGGCATACTGGAATGCGCCGCGAGCTAGCACATCGTGATTGGCACCGAAGAGTCCTTTTTCTTCTATGCGTGCCAGTTCCAAGTCCACATCAAGATAATTGCTTATCTCCTTGCCTTGTTCATCAATCACCTTGCTACGCTTTGCCAGCTTGTTGATATATCTGAAATCGCTCTCGTTGAGAGGGCCTTCGATGCGCAGCACTCGCACGCGGTCATGCATGTCCTTGGGCATGCGCTCTTGAAGCGTGCCAGGACTTGTAACAAAGATTTCGACAAGGTCGGCATAGCTGCGTTGAGAACGTCCGTAATGGCGCGAATAGCTTCTGCTGTATTGGCCAGCACAGGGTATGACGACTGCAAACATCATTATACCCAAAGCGATAATGATCTTTTTCATAGAATGATGTGGATTATGTTATTTACTTGAAGTAGTAAGTCGCCGTGAGGAAGAATGTTCGATTCTTGGCCGTGTTCTCGTCGAGCAACTGTGTGCGAAGAGTCTCACCGAGAGCAATCCGGTAACCAGCCTTGATTTCTACCTTGTTGAAAAGTTCGCCGCCAATGCCAAACTGTAGGTTGGCGCTCACCTTGGAGTAGCTGAGCTGATCGTCAAGCTTGTTGTGTCCGGCAAGAAAAGTGATTACAGGACCAGCGAAGACGATGGGAGTGAGGGTATTCTCGAAACCGTTGAGTCGGTTGAATCGGTACTTGAGATTGATGGGAATGTCGATGTAGTGCAGCATGCACGTTTCGTTTCCAAGTCCCTGTGACGACCACACTTTCTTTTCGCCCAAGTTAAGTTTGCCATTGCGCATGGAGTAGAGTAGCGAGGCCTCGATGCCAAAGCTGCCGCCAGGTGATTGCAGCACACCGGTGACACCTGCATCGGCACCCAGTTGGGCCTTTGAGGAGAACAGGTCGGTCTGCTTAAAGCGAATGGTGTTATAGTTCAGCCCGGCTGTGACACCCCAACGGGTTTCGGCCTGTGCTTGTGGGCACACGGTCATAGCTAAGACAAGTGTGAGTGCAAAAAGTATCTTTTTCATCTTAAATGTTGATTTTTCTGCAAAATTAGTGCAAGGCGAGCGAAAATGCAAAAATGTTTGCAATTTTCCGGTCCGCAGCCTAATTTCGCGGTCGTTTAACCGCAACAATAGTGCAAGGCGAGCGAAATA
>JAEEVB010000218.1 GCA_016287065.1 Muribaculaceae bacterium | reverse complement strand
AGAGGGGGTTATTTGGGTTTTGTGAGGGAGTCTTTCATGCGACGCCACAGGGAGCGGCCCATGCGTGCCTCGGGGACACCGGGAATGGCATCGGTGCCGTAGAAGAGGAGGTCGCTCACCTGGTCGCCCAACACGTCACGCACGGCACGGCGGGCAGTGCGTCGGCCCAGATGCTTGGCATCGCTCACCACCTCGTCTTTGATCATGCTCCCGGCCTCCTTGAGCAGGCTGCCTTGGTCGTCGTTGGGCTGGGTGGGATAGACGTAGGCCTCGTCGGGCGAGCCGGCAGGGGCATTACCCACAGGCTGCGGGGCCGACTGCTTGTAATAAGGGGCCAACGAGGCCATGAGGCTGTTGAACTCGTTGCTGATGCCCTGCTGCATGAGTTGCATCTCGAAGGTACCCTGGTCGGGACAGGCAGCGGCCACCTGCCGCATGCGATTGACGAGGGCATCGACACGGGGTTGCTCGGTGGGAGGCACCTGGTAGTAGGTGCTGAGGATGTCGGTGCGGGTTGCTATCCAGCGTTCTTTTTCATTTTCCATAATCGTTACACATTATTAAATATATATAATGCAAAGATAGCGAAACGATGGGTAAAAAACAAATAAAAAGGCCCTCGCACGGGGCGAGAGCCTTTAGAAGTTGAAATAAGTGTTTACTTATTTGATAACTTTGCTAGCAGCCTTGGTGCCATCGGTGTAAGTAGTAACCACTACGTTCACGCCGTCGAAGGGCACGTTGCTCTCAACACCAGCGAGGTTGTAGTACTTCACACCAGCAACAGCCTTAGCGTTGATGTCGGTAACAGCAGTTGCTTCACCAGGAACAGTCACCTTGAAGGTTGAGTTGGGCAGATCGCCATAGAGGCTCTGATCGGTGTTGCCACCAGTAACTACGATTTCCTTAATAGTGAATGTATATTCACCAGGATTGACAGCCTTAGAAGTAGCCTGAGCAGCAATGTAGAGAACGGGAGTTCCATCATTTACACCAAGAGGCTCGTTATTAAGATGACCGAGCACATAACCGCCGCCTTCCAAATTGACTGTAACAGAGAAAGGACTGTGATCATCGTTGTCTTCAGCAGCAATACCAGCTACAATAGCGTCATTCAGTTTAGTTTGAGTTCCAAGACCTGCATCTGCCTTCGACAGTTGAACAAACTGGAAGCCTTCAGGAGCCTCAACTACAAACTGGAAGAAAGAAAGGTCGGGCTGTTCGGGGTTCTCAACGATGATGCCGATAACAGCCTTGTCGGTTGCATTCTGGAGTGTCACATCGTTAGCATACAACTTTGTGGATGCGAGAGGAGTACCTGCAGAAACGCAAAGACTTGTCATAGCAACAGCAGCGAAAAGTAAAGCTTTAATTTTCATAGTTTGTTTTAATAATAAATTTGGTTAATAAAAAATGTTTGTTTGTTACATTCTTACATGCAAATGTACGCATAATTTCTTACCCTGCAAAAAAATCTTGAGAAAAATGCTGTTTTTTTTCAAAAAAATATCACTAACTGCCATTTTTGCTCCATAAAATACGGTTTTTTCAGTCTTCAGTCGTCAGACTTCCGAGTTCTCCGAAACTGACAACTGACAACCGACAACTAACTGCCATCAGTCGTTGAGCGAGCCACCCAGGTAGCAGCGCACCTCACCAATGGGGAGCTTGCCCACAAACATGAGCGGCACACGCGCCTCACCAGTCGAGAGCCATGTGTCGAGGTCGTCGCTCGACTTCTTGCGGCCATCTTGAGTGAAGCTGAACTGGACGTGGAAGGCATTGTGCTTGGAGCCGTCGCGGAGCTTAATGTTCTGCACCCCTTTATAGGTGATGGTGAGGGTCTCCTTGGTCTTGCCGGAGAAAATGGTGGTGGTATAGGTCTTGCCCACAGGAATCTGCTCGAAATCGAGGTTGCGCAGCATGTAGAAGACCGAGAGCATGTCGTAGGCCTTGCCGGGCGACTGCAGGGTGATATTAACGGTGGGCTTATTCTTGCGGTTGCGCGTGCACTGACCGGTGGTCTTGCCGTCGGCATAGGAGAACTTGACCACATCGTGGGCATAATAGCTCTTCTCGTGGGTGAGCTTGTCGTACCTGATGGGGGTGAAATCGGGGTTCATGGTCACCTTGAGGGTGTCGCGCACCTTATAGATTTTCTCGGCCCAGGAGCGAGTGCGTGCCACGAGTTGGGAAGCATAGTTGCCGTCGGCCATGCGGTTGACGGTGAGCTGGGCATTGCCGGCATGCTTCCAGATGAGTCCCCAATGGTAGACGATCTGGTAGTTGAGGGTCTCGGAGGTATAGGTGCGAGCCTGTGCAGCGGGCGCACAGAGCACAAGGAGTATCCAGGCTGATAGCAGCATGGATGCCAGTGATTTAAAAAGTGTTGTCTTCTTCATTTTCAAAAAGCAATTTTATGCTTTAGACTGCCCTCAATGACAAAAGTTTAAATCTACTGTTTAGTGATGCCCTAACGGGCAGAAATCTCACAAATCTTTTGTAAGATTACAGCGACAAAAGGATTTAGAGTCGCGCTGACGCGCGAGAAATCAGGCAAATCCAGGAACAAATCTTTTGTAAGATTACTGCGAGGCAAGGATTTGGAGTCGCGCTGACGCGCGAGAAATCAGGCAAATTGGTTAGGAGCTTAAGCCCGTTAGGGCTGGGCAGAAAGGCAGGGGTTTCGCTTCGCTCCACCCCTGCCTGTAGTGGGTCGTCCCTTCGGGACTAAGAGTCAGTCAATAGACAATTATGAAATAGAAACATATGATACGTTTTTTAAAAACATATTTAGCCGTCCTCTTCGCCGCACTCAGCACAGTGGCGGCAATGGCGCAGAACTTCGCAGAGTGGCCCACGGCACAGCGGGAAGCACGGCCCTACACACGCTGGTGGTGGATGGGCAGCGCCGTTGATTCCACAGGCCTGTGCTGGAACATGGAACAGATGGCAGCGGCAGGTCTGGGCGGTGTGGAGATTACGCCGATTTACGGAGTGCAGGGCAACGAAGCGAACGACATTCCGTTCCTCTCTTCACGCTGGATGAAGATGCTCGGCTACGTGGAGGATCTGGCCGACCGGCTCGACATGGAAGTCGATATGGCGACAGGTACGGGATGGCCGTTTGGCGGTCCCGATGTGCCGTTGGAACAGGCTGCCAGCAAGATGGTTGTGCAGAACGAGCAAATCAGCGCCGGACGGACGAAGCAGAAGGTGAAGCGGGCGGCACCTGGTGGCGAAGGCCTCGTGATCGACCACTTCGACCGCGATGCCGTACGTTCGTATCTCGCTGGTTTTGAGACCGCATTCACGACCTATCGCACACGTCGTCCGCATACGTTTTTCAACGACTCCTACGAGGTCTATGGTGCCGACTGGACACCTCGCCTGTTCGACGAATTTGAACGCAGAAGGGGCTATCGCCTGCAAGACCATTTGGAGCCGTTGCTGCACCCAGGCAGTCACGGACTGGTCGGAGGCTACTCGGTCGATGACAAAAAGTTTCTGCTGAGCGACTACCGAGAGACTTTGGGCGAACTGCTGCTGGAGAATTTCACACGTCAGTGGACCGACTGGGCCCATCGCGCTGGCAGCATCACGCGCAACCAGGCACACGGTTCGCCAGCCAACCTCATTGATGTCTATGCTGCCGTCGATATTCCTGAATGTGAGGGTTTTGGCCTCAGCAATTTCGGCATCAAAGGCCTGCGCACCGACAGCGGCTTCACGAAGAAAAACGACTCGGACCTCTCGATGCTGAAATACGCCTCGTCGGCCGCACACATCACTGGTAAACGCTTTGTCTCGAGCGAGACCTTCACCTGGCTCACCGAACACTTCCGCACGTCGCTCAGCCAGTGCAAACCCGACCTCGACCTGATGTTCGTGGCCGGCGTCAACCACGTCTTTTTCCACGGAACGTGCTACTCGCCGAAGGACGAGCCGTGGCCCGCGTGGCAGTTCTACGCCTCGGTCGATATGAGTCCGCAGAACCCGCAGTGGAACGCCATGCCTGCTTTCAGCGCATACATCACCCGTTGCCAGAGTTTCCTGCAATGGGGTGAACCCGACAACGACCTGCTCGTCTATCTGCCCTACTACGACATGATTCACGATGCGGAGGGCACGGTCACACTCTTCGACATTCACTCGATGCAGCGGCGTGCCCCGCGTTTCATCAAGGCGGTTCAAACCCTCATCGACGGCGGTCTGGACGTGGATTACGTGAGCGATGAAATACTTTGCAAATCAGATATCTACAAGAAATACAGC
>JAEEVB010000217.1 GCA_016287065.1 Muribaculaceae bacterium | reverse complement strand
ATTAAAGTCCAAGGCAAAAGTTGCCTGAACCATCAGCACGCTTAGCATTAATACTTTTAATCTTTTGATAATAGTCTGTTCCATTGTATGTTATTGTTTGTAAATGTTTATCAGCTTGTTATAATAATAATCGTCTGAAAAATCTTTTATGGCTTGTTGCTGAATTTCGTGATAGTTCCATTGTCGGTGAAACGCCTCGTCGATGACTTGCTTGAGTTCGGTTGGATTTCCCCACTCAAAGGTAACTCCGTTGTGCGGGTCGATGAGTTCGGGAATGCCTCCAATTTCGGCACCTACCACAGGCGTGCCGGCACAGAGCGACTCAATCACACTCAAGGGATTGTTCTCATACCATTCAGAAGGGACAACCGAACATGTGGCATGACTGAGCAGATGGCTCACCTGGGTGGCATTAAGCCTTCCCATGAACTCAATGTGGTTCACACCGCTGTATTTGTCGCGCAGTTCCTGTTCGAGCGGTCCGCCGCCAGCCACTTTTAGGGCAAAGGGCAGCGATTGCGCCACTTCGAGCAGGGTGGCAATGCCTTTCTCCTGTGAGAGACGGCCCACATAGCAGTAGTAGGGCTCGCGCTCGTCGACGGGGAGCGACTTGAACGACTGCATTTTCACAGGATCCACAAAGTTGCACAGTACATGCAATTTGGCGGGGTTGAAACCGCCTTGCTCCATCTTTTGTGCCATAAACTGGCTGGGGCAGATGAAGGCATCGACATCGCGCTCCAGCCGCTTGTGGTTCCACTTCAGCGCCTCGACCCAGGCAATGGCGCTGGCAGGCAGCGAACCTTTCATGCACCGCTTGGTGAGCACATTGAGTTTGCCGGTGAAGCAAAGTTCGCAGGGCGAGCCGTTGCGCAGGCAGGCGTAGGAGGGGCACAGCAGCTTGTAGTCGTGCATAGTCCACACCACGCGGCAGCCACGCTGCTTGGCCAGGCGTGCCACCACGGGCGAGATGTAGCTGTGAATGTTGTGCAGATGCACCACATCGGGTTTGAAATCATCTAAAATGCGGCAGAACGCCTTCTTCACATCGCCCATGCCCATGGTGCGGCGCATAGCAGTTATCTTAGCCTTCAAGCCACCATTGAAATCTACCTCGCTGGCAAAATACCGGCTCCACTCGCTCTCGATGTTCTCAGGATACTGCATAGAGAATACCGCCACCTCGTGACCACAGCTGCGAAGCAAAGCCTCGGTATTGAGGGTCACCACGCAATCGCCTCCACGATTATAGTAGAACTTGTTGACGAGCAGTATTCGTTGAGCCATAATTATCTGTTTTAAATTTTCATCAAAAAATTTTGCGGCATACAAGCATCACACTACGCACACCTTAGCTTTCCCACAATTCTCTTGACAAGAGCATGTGTGAATGCACTTATTATGATTGTACCAATTATTGTATAAGCAATAAACTGGTTGCTGTTTAGTGACGGCAAGGCTATTTCCAGTAATGCTATAACAAACAAATGTGATAGATACACTTCATAAGAAATGTCACCCAACCATCGTGACAGCTTGTTCCCAAAAGATATTCTTGAAGTAGATACCAAGAAGAGAGCTATGATTGCAATCCCAAGAATTATCTTAAGCAAGTATTCGCCCCAGAACCACACAAACTTGAATTTGAGGTAGCCTATGCCTAAAACAAGACTGATGGCCAAAAGAATGATGACTTTTACCAATGTGTGCTTGCTTGCCCATGCCAAGAACTGGTCTTTATGCCTATAAAGCAGTAGGCCCCATATCAACCCGAAGCGTTCATAGCACCATCTGAAGAAAGGAATCTCAATGATGTTGGTGAGATAACTGACAAAGCTAATTAAAAATACACTGCCAATTAGCAGCAAGTCGATAAGATGTGTGCTCCATGAGAACCTTTTGCCCAGCTTCTTGATGATAAAGAAGAACAGGCAATATTCAAGCAGGCAAATGATATAGTCGTTGACATCATAAAGAAATCTCCACACCAAGGATTTCTGGACACAACTAATTGTCAAGAAAGCAATGATGTTGATGATAACGATAGGTGTCAACAGGCTTATGATGCGATTTTGCCAGAAATGTTTAAGATAGTTCTTTTTATTATCGTAGCTATATTCCATTCCATAGGCTGAAATCATGAAAAAAATCGTGACAGCCACGTACGCAAAACTTCCGACGGCATCTTGCAACTTATTAGAGTAAAGCAATGGAATGTGCACAAGAATGACGATTAATGCGCACGCACCTTTAAGAGTAGTGGTATAGTCTTTCGTAAAAAAGAAAGACGTATCACTTTTTCTGCTTATCCCAATAAGATAAATGGGAAGAAGAATTGCAAGGAATATACACGTTGTTAACATAAATAATTTCTAACCTGTTAGCTAAACGAATTGGCCAGTTTCAAATAACAGTGATATGATTATCGGGTTTAATGCCTTGAATTGCCTGAGTAAATTGCTTGCGTTTTGTCACCCCTTTTTCGATTGCCAGCATGAGCATGGTATTATCATCAGCAAGCAGGTCGGTCATCTCGCCCAGATTACAATCGACAGGCAGTTCCACCAGTGTGAATTCACCGTTGTCAACAGTTTGGTTAATCTCGTTACTGATGTCACCAGCCAGCAGCTGGTCGGTATCGTTCACGGTGAAAATGCGGCAGGATTGCTCGATGTTGCCCAGACTTGAAGCAAGTTCGTTAACCACATCTTTAGCCTCGTGGTTAAAGGGCATTACCAACACTTTCTTGCGATTGCTCTGAAGGAGTGCGGCCCGCACATCCTTGATGTGGTTCTCGCCTTTCTTGCCCGTCAACTCAATTGCATTGTTCTCCCATTCCTTGGGAAGGTCATAGGCATTCTGGACGGTGTTCTTGCGCTTCATGCGCCACAGCACCCAGAACAGCGGCAGCAACAAGGCCAGCAGCAGGCATGCGGTATAAATCAATAGAGGTTTCTTGTTGTTGGGCTTGGTCGAACTGTAAGCCTCGTCGATCACAAAACTGGGTGCCACATTCGAGGTGAGGTTGAGCAAACTGCTTTCCTTCTTCTGAAGCAAGAAGATGTAGAGTTCATTCTTCAGCTCCTGGTCACGCATAAGGTTGATGTATTCACGCTCATAACCTGGCATTTGCTCAAATTTGCTCATGGCCTGATTGGCATGCGAACTGATCACATCAGCACGGTGCTTGGCATTCGAGATGCTCTTCTCGACATTGCGCACCACGGCCTTCTTGGCGGCTGCAATCTTGTTGTTGAGTTCAACAAGTGCCGTGTTGTTGGGTTTTGCCGATTTCTCGAGTTCAGTGCGCTCCTGCACCATCTTGTTATACTGCACGATATTCTCGTCCTTCATCCCCTCGAAGGTAGGAATGAGTTCATCTCCTTTCACCGAGTTGATGGAACTGAGCATCATCTCGCGCAGGCGTATTTCGTTGCGTGCCGAGTCCACCATCATCTGAATCTTGGCACTTTCTTTCAGATAGGCCGAAGCCTCAATCGTGGGCATATTCACATCTCTCGACCGCTTGAACGACTCGATGCGGCCCTCGGTGTCGCTCAATTCGCCCATAAGTGCATTGATACGATTGGTGTAGAAGTCATATTCCTCCTGTGCCTTGTCGTTCTTGCGCTCAATGCGCTTGTCGTTATATCCCTTCATGATGGTGTTCAGGATGTCTTTGCCGCGCTCCACGCTGGCATCTAAATAATGCAGTGAAATCACATCACTCTTCTTATTGTCTTGCCAGATTTTCACAAGTTTAGAAAAATACTCACACATTTTTGCATTGCCCGACACATTAATGATGATATGCTTGTTGAGCGCATCACTGTATAACGGGCCTTTGAGCAACTGGAACTTGCCACAAGGAGCCTTGACCGAGAGGGGGAAGGTGATGTTACCATACTCCGCGACCGTTTTCTTCAGCAGACCCTGGTTGACGGTGACATCGGCTGTACCGCCACGGTGCAGGTGAATGTTGACCTGGAAACCTACGCTCAACGAATCAAAGAACTCGTCGGGGGCTTCAAGCATCACGGGACTGGTCTTATAAAGTATCTCCTTTTTAAGACCATCTTTCTCAAGATATGTGCGGTTCAAACCTAACGTCTTCACGGTGCGCATCATCACATCGTGCGACTTCACTACCTCAATCTCGTTGTCAATCGAGGCCGAGCCGAATCCACCCACCGAGAAGGTGCGCATGAGCTGGGCCATTCCTCCAGCTTTTTTCAGTGCCCCACCACCTCCATCGTTATCTTCTTCGAGAAGCATAGTGGCATTGATGTCATATTGCGGCATGTGCTTCATGTGATAGATGATAGCCAAGGTTCCAAAG
>JAEEVB010000216.1 GCA_016287065.1 Muribaculaceae bacterium | reverse complement strand
AAGGGTTTCAGATTCAAACACTTTGAGGTGCTGAATGACAGGACTGCGATGAAGGTGGGTACAGATGGCGTGCTGCTGGGGGCGTGGTGTGATGTGACGGGCGCTCGCCGAGTGCTTGACGTGGGTGCCGGGTGTGGTGTGATATCCTTAATGGTGGCTCAACGCAATGACATGACTCAGATTGATGCAGTGGAAATTGACAAGGATTCGGCCGATGAGGCAGCCTTGAATTTTTCTCGTTCACCATGGTCTAATAGGTTGCATATTGAGCACTACGATTTTAATGAATTTGCTATGCGTGATATGGTGGAGGGGTATGACCTGATTGTGTCGAATCCGCCCTTTTTTACCAATGGGATTTTGCCTCCCGAAGCATCGCGAATGTCGGCTCGCCACACCCGGAATCTGACTTATGGTCAGTTGCTGAGAAATGCTGGCAGACTACTTGCTGAGGATGGAAAAATAGCTTTGATAACGCCCTTTGATAATATTAAAGAAATTGTTGAGGAGTGCGTATTTAATAATTTGAATATTAGTAGAAAAATTGATGTTATTTCGGTTGAAGGTCTACCTCCAAAACGTGTTTTGTGGGAACTAGTGAAACATCCGTGTCAGTTGCTTGAAAACAATCTGGTGATTGAAGTTGCACCAGGTGTTTACAGTGACGAGTATGTGAACCTCTGCAAGGATTTTTATTTGAAAATGTGATACCGATTAGAGTGTACCGAAAAGAGACTCGACGGCTGCTTCATAAGATGAGATTGAAGTGGCCTTTTTAATGGCCTTGCGACATTTTCGATTGGCCTGGAGCAGGAACATTTCCCAGAACGATTGCATTTTTTTGAGCACCTGATGTTCGCCTCCTGTGAGCGTGGCTGCATAGTGGTTATAGATTTCAAGGTAGAATTTTCTGTAATTTTCAGGCGATGCCTTTTCGGGGCAAGGGAGAGCCGGGTCGCTGGCCAATGCTCGGCCAATTATAACACCTTGAATTGAAGGCCACTTGAGCATAATTTGTTCAATGTCGTGGAGACTTTGAATGTTGCCATTGAAAATCAAGGGATAATGTGAAACCTTGACCATCTCGTCGAAGGCCTCGAGGTTCAGATTCCCTTTGTATTGGTCTTTTCCTGTGCAAGGATGGACAATGATGTGTGTGGGAGTGATCAAGTCCATAAGCTGGAAGATGTTGCGCCACTGGTCGGCATCCTGCCATCCGAGCCTCATTTTCACCGAGTATGAGAGGCCTGAGATAGATTTGAGCGCACTAAATAGTTCCTCGACCTCTTGCGGATAGGGTAGCATGCCAGAACCCTTGTGTTTCAGTGCAATGGGAGGAAAAGGGCAGCCTAGATTGATGTTGATGTGTTCGTATCCGTTGTCTTTCAGGTGCTGGACCATTTTTACGGCATCGGAAGGAGCGCAAGCAAGAATTTGCGGCGTAAAAGGAACGTCCTGATTGTTCTCGGGTTTCACATCGATGATGTCACGGTTCATGAGTTTACCATGCTCGATGCGCATGAAAGGGGAGTAATAGTTGTGAATGCCTCCAAATATGCGGGCATGCGCACTGCGCCACACGTGGGTAGTGAAACCTTGCAATGGGGCACATAATATTTGACATGAAGTAATCATGTTACAAAATTAGTAATTTAAAATATTAATTGTATCTTTGCAGAACGAAATATTGCCTATGATTTCCATACAGAACCTCAAAGTTGAATTCAGCAGCAAGCCGCTATTTGATAACATTAGCTACGTGATCAATAAGCGCGACAAGATTGCGCTTGTTGGGAAGAATGGAGCAGGAAAATCAACCATGCTCAAAATCATAGCGGGCCTGCAGGCTCCCACTTCGGGAACTGTGTCTAAACCTGCCGACCTGACGATAGGTTATCTGCCTCAGCAAATGCGTCTTGCCGATGAAACTACTTTGCGGGCCGAAGTATCGAAGGCCTTCGACCACGTGAAGATGCTTGACGAGGAACTGACCTGGCTCAACCAGTTGCTTGCCGAGCGCACCGACTATGAGAGTGAAAGCTATCAGAAACTGATTGACGAGATAAGCCATAAGAACGATCAGTTGGCCTTGCTGCGTAGTGACAATAACGAAGCTGAGCTGGAGAAGACACTGATTGGCCTTGGCTTTGAGCGCAGCGACTTTGAACGCCCCACGAGCGAGTTCAGCGGTGGCTGGCGTATGCGTGTGGAACTGGCCAAACTGCTCCTGACCAAACCTGATGTGCTGCTGCTTGATGAGCCTACCAACCATCTTGACATTGACTCAATTCAGTGGCTGGAAACTTTTCTTAAGAATCATAGTGGGGCAGTGGTGCTTGTGAGCCATGATCGCGCATTCATCGATAATGTGACAAGTCGCACAATTGAGATATCGCTGGGTAAGATTTATGACTACAACGTGAACTATTCGCACTTCGTGGAATTGCGCAAGGAGCGTCTGGAACAGCAAATGCGTGCTTACGAGAATCAGCAGAAACTCATACACGATACCGAGGACTTCATCGAGAAGTTTCGCTACAAGGCCACCAAGGCAGTGCAAGTTCAGAGTCGCATCAAGCAACTGGAAAAGATAGAGCGCATTGAGGTGGATCAGGTCGACACCTCTCATTTGCGACTGAAGTTCCCTCCCGCTCCCCGTTCAGGCGATTATCCAGTTATAGCTGAGGATGTGGCCAAGAACTATGGCGATTTACAGGTTTTCAAAGGCGTGACGTTTACCATCAAGCGTGGCGAGAAGGTTGCATTTGTGGGTAAGAACGGAGCGGGCAAGTCAACACTGGTGAAGTGCATCATGAACGAGATACCCTTCGACGGCTCATTGAAGATTGGGCACAATGTTAAGATTGGCTATTTTGCTCAGAATCAGGCACAGCTACTTGATGAGGATATTACTGTGTACGATACAATTGACTATGTGGCAACGGGCGATATGCGTACGCGCATTAACGATCTACTAGGTGCATTCATGTTTGGCGGCGAGGAGTCGGAGAAAAAGGTAAAGGTGTTGTCGGGTGGTGAAAAGAGTCGCCTGGCTATGATGCGCCTGTTGCTGCAGCCGGTGAACTTGCTTATCATGGATGAGCCGACCAATCACCTTGACATGCGTACGAAGGATATCTTGAAGAATGCCATCAAGAGTTTTGACGGTACCGTGATTGTGGTGTCGCACGACCGAGATTTTTTGGACGGACTCGTTGAGAAGGTGTATGAATTTGGAGGCGGAAAGGTGCGGGAACACTTGTGTGGCATCTATGAATTCCTGGAAAGCAAGAAACTGGCCTCGCTTGCTGAGCTTGAGCGCAAAGAAAAACCACAGATTGCCGAAGGCAAGAGTGAGGTTCAGGAAGTGAAGCAGTCGAAGCTCGATTATATGGAACAAAAGGAGCAGAGCCGAAGGTTGAAACAGGCGCAGAAGCGAGTGTCGACCCTCGAAAACCGCATCAATGAACTGGAGAATGAAATTAAGGACATAGAGGAGAAATTGTCGGCAGGAGCCTGCAACGACCCCGAAATATATTCTCGCCATGCCCGATGCACTGAAGAACTGGAAGCCACGATGCAGGAATGGGAAGAGGCGAGTGAAGAACTGGAACTTATTAACCCTCAACTATAAACATGATGAAAAAAATCTTATTTTTAACTTTAGCTGCAATTGCAACGATGACAGTGAATGCAGGAAACCTTGAAAAGGGCGTAGATCGCAACAATCTGGACTTGAGTGTGTCGCCCGGAGAGAATTTTTATCAGTATGCTTGCGGTGGCTGGCAAAAGGCCAATCCGCTCGATCCCCAGTATGCCCGTTTTGGCACTTTCGACCAACTCGGTGAGAATAGCCGCGAACAGGTGAAAGACATTATTACCAATCTGGGTGAAAACCTGCCTCAAGGCACCATTGCTCAAAAGGTGAGTGACCTGTACCTGCTGGGTATGGATGCTGACCGGCTGAATGCAGAGGGAGCAAATCCGCTCAAGGCAGATCTGGCCAAGATTGACAATGCTAAACGTGGCGACTTCATGAAGCTGATAGCCTGGATGCAGATGGGTATAAGCTCTCCCTTCTTCAGCACATCGGTGATGGCCGATTTGAAGAACTCAAATGCCAATATGTTCTATATGATGCAGGGTGGCTTGAGCATGGGTGACCGTGACTATTACTTAGAGAATGACGCCAACACGGTGAAGGTGCGCAATGCCTATGTGAACTACATCGAGCGCCTATTTGTGCTTGCAGGTTACAAGAAAGGAGCAGCCAAGAAAGCTGCCAAGAATGTGATGAAGATCGAGACCGACTTGGCACGCGTGGCAATGACCCGTGAGGAGA